>NZ_ABOX02000025.1 GCF_000172555.1 Pedosphaera parvula Ellin514 | reverse complement strand
ACTTGCCCGACAACCCGCCCACTCCACGCGCCAAGCCCCCACGACATTAGATTCTTTCACCAACGGACAACAGACCACTGACCACTGACCTCCCTATATATCAACCGTCCTCAAAAACTTCGGCGCCCTGCGATGCTTCGTCGACTGCTCAAACGCAAATGCCAACTCAATCAGTTTCGGCTCGCTCCAAGCCTTGCCGAAAAACGAAATCCCCACCGGCAAACCCGCCACCTGGCCCGCTGGCACCGTAATGCTCGGATACCCCGCCACCGCCGGCGGCGTCGTGCTGCCACCCGTGTCCCGATCTCCCCACACCAAATCCGTCAACTGCGTCGGCCCCGTCGTCGGTGCCACAATCGCATCCAGCCGATGCTTCTTCATCACCGCATCAATCCCTTCCTCCCGAGTCAGTCGAAGATTCTTCTCCAACGCATCGCGATACGCCTTCTCCGTCAACGGCCCTTTCGCCTCCGCCTTCAGAAAAAGATCCTGCCCAAAATACGGCATTTCCTTCGCCTTGTTCCGCTCGTTGAACTCGATGATCTCCTTGAGCGAATGCACCGGCGCGTTCGCTCCCCGATTTGCGAGGTAGGCATTCAAATCATTCTTGAACTCGTACAATAACACCTCCGTCTCCGCCTCCCCATACTGCCCATGCGTCGGCAAATCAGCCGGATCAACAATCACAGCGCCCAACGCCTTCATCTCCGCAATCGCCCCCTCCATCAACTTGTCCGCTTCATCCAGGATCCCAAAAAACTTCCGCGCCACCCCAATCCTCGCGCCGCGCAAACCATCACGCTTCAAAAACTGCGTATAATCCGTCTGCACCTTGCCCGCGCTTTCCGCCGTCGCCGCATCACAATTATCCGGCCCCGCCAGACAACCCAGCAAAATCGCCGCATCTGTCACCGTCCGCGCCATCGGCCCCGCCGTATCCTGGCTGTGGGCAATCGGGATAATGCCGCACCGACTGATCAATCCCACCGTCGGCTTGATTCCCACCAGCCCATTGTAGGAAGCCGGCGATAACACCGAACCATCCGTCTCCGTGCCCACCGCCACCGCGCATAAATTCGCCGCCACCGCCACACCCGAACCCGAACTCGATCCCGACGGATTCCGATCCAGCGCATAAGGACACAACGTCAATCCTCCGCGCCCGCTCCAACCACTCGTCGCGTGCGAAGAACGAAAATTCGCCCACTCACTCAAATTCGTTTTCCCCAAAATCACCGCCCCTGCCTCCCGCAGCTTCTGCACCATGAACGCATCCTTCGGCGCAATCGAACCAGCCAGTGCCAGCGACCCCGCCGTCGTCATCATCTTGTCATGGGTATCAATGTTGTCCTTGATGAGCACCGGAATCCCATGCAACGGACCCCGCGGCCCTTTGCTCTTCCGCTCCTTATCCAATGCCGACGCAATCGCCAGCGCCTCCGGATTCAATTCAATCACCGCATTGAGTTTCGGCCCCCGCCGGTCAATCATCTGAATTCGCGTGAGATACTTCTTTGTCAACGACACCGCCGACCACTTCCCCTTCGCCATGCCCGACTGCAACTCCCCAATCATCACCTCATCCAATTCAAAAGACGGCACCCGCTTCCTGTTGACATCACCGGCGCGTGATTCCGAAGCTGCCTGTTGAGCAAAAGAAGATTGGTTCATGACGATTCCACTCCCGATGATGGCCGACCGAATAAAATCGCGACGTTTCATGGCCCGCCCACCATAATCCCATTCCCACCCCCCTGACAATCCATACCGCATCCACGATCCGCGATTCAAATCCCACCGCCAGGCTCGCAGGTAGGGCCGCGGTGTCCCTACCGCGCCGCACTAACACGGCCGACAATTTCCATCTTTCCATCACCCCCACTCGCGTACGCGACCAACGATCCAACCGCGCGCGCCAGCAATCAATAAATCGGTAGGGCGTACCTCTGCGGACGCCCATTATCGGCCCGCGATTTTGATTTATACCATGACACAATCCGCGCACGCGGTCTGGGACTCCGACGCTTTGCGCCAGCAATCGATATGGGGTAAGGATGCACTGCTGCGCGCTCCCTGACCTCCCTTGCGCTCTCATCCCATTCATCGTGCCAATCGCGCAGGCGACCCGCGACTCCAGCCTTAGCGCCAGCCACCAATAAATCGGTAGGGGAGAGACTCCTGTCGAGCTCCAGCCAAGTCCGCGATTTTAATCCTTTCCACGTCGCTATTCGCGCACGCGCCCCGCGACCCAATCCTCCGCGCAAGCAACCAGGTAGGGCCGCGTCACTCCGTGCGCGCCGCTCTGACTCAGCTCAAATTTTAAAACCAATCATTGCCTCGACTCGCGTAGGCGACCTGCGATCCAACTGCTTCAACCGGAGCACTGATTTCCAAATCGGCTTAGCCTGATACTAGCCACCGATTGTGGTAAGTCGGACAAACTCCTCCCATGTGCAACAGTCATGCCGCCCCTCTCATTAACCCCGCCACTTTAGTGCGGGGGGGGCAATACCACCTTCTTATTCACGTAACCGTTTCCAACGGTTTTCCCTCCTTTTTTTCCATTGCCCTCAAAGCCGTCCACCGTAATCATCTCCTCCGGCATAGAACTCAAACCGTAACACCCAAGGATGAACGCCATGAAACCCATCATCATTAAATCTTCGATTTGGCGGCACGTCCTTCTGCTTATCGGCTCCCTCGCTTTCGTTGCCGTCGGCATCATTATCATCCTCTTCAGTCCGGATAAACACTGGGTAGGCTGGATGAGCATCCTCTTCTTCGGCGTCGGCGGTATCCCCATCTTCACTTGGCAACTCCTCGATCGACGCCCCCGCCTCATCATTAACGACGAAGGCATCTTCGACCGCACCCTGCGCATCGGCTGGATTCCATGGGCTGAAATTGAAGGCGCGTACAAAAAGTCCATCGCCAGCCAGGACTTCATCTGCCTCAAACTAAAAAAACCGCAGAAATTTCTGAAAAACGCTTCCGACCTGCAAAAAGCCCTGATAGCTGCCAACCAACAACTCGGTTGCGAACCCATCAACCTCAACCTCTCCGGCATCCACGGCCAAACCGACCAAATTCTCGAACTCATCCTCAAAAAATCCGCCATTACATATCCAAATGGTCCGGCCTGTTCCGAACATCCCCTCTGGTAAACAAAAAATTAAACTCAAAGTTTCAGAGGGCGAGGGGAGCATCGTCTCAAGACACTCAAATTCGATGCTGGCGGTGCCGTCCCTGAGATAAGATATGGCGCTTACGGAATGGTCAATAAAGTGCTGAGCACATTTGAAAAGCCTGTTTAATGAAATCTATTGCCTTATTTCAAAGTGACGCTTTCGATCACTCTTGGCCGTCGGAAAACACCGACCCTAATGCCGTACCTCTTGGGCGAGATGCTGCTGAATACCTTAAAACCAAACTAGCCGAGCAGAATATAGCCGTGCAGAATCCCATCCAAGGCGAAGGTGGGTGGGTAGTGGACGGTGACTTTCAGAAGATTCTTTTCTCGCTATTCGTTCATTGGGCTCCTATCGGAACGCCGCCCACAGATCACTGGGTAATTCAATCTCGGTTAAGACGCGGCTTAATGAAGTCAATTTTCAGCTCCAGCAAATTCCCAGAACAACTCCAACCTCTCATAACAATCTTGAACAACGCGCTCGTGCGAGATTCGCGCATTAACAGCCTGACTTGGATAGATGAGGCTGAGTTTGCAGCCATCTATTAAGCCGCGATGACATCGTTCATATGATGTCAGAAGGCATATTTTACCTGAGCCAACCAGACCTCCACCTCCCCAAATTTGACATCCATTTCAGAACGTGTATTCTGAAACCAGTTAGTTATGGCTGGCAGACCCATCGAATGCGACCGCAAAGAAGCCACCCGGAAGGCGACCCAGCACTTCTGGCGCAAAGGCTATGCGCACACCTCCGTCGCCGACCTCGTCGAAGAGACCGGCCTGAACCGCTTCTGCCTCTACGGCGAGTTCAAAGGCAAAAAGGGATTGTTCCTGAAATCCTGCCAGCTTTACTCCGAATCCTGCCGCGCCAACCTGTTGAAACCTCTCGTGGAAGCCAAAGATCCCGAAACCGGTTTGCGCGAATCGTTCGGCCACGTCATCACCCGGTTACTCGACACTTCCAATCCTAACGGTTGTATGATGATCGACTCGCTCGCTGGCGATGCCGGAAAGGACGCCGACATACGTCGAGCGCTTCAGTGTCATTTTTCCGCCTGGGAATTTGCATTCGCCGAGGTCCTCCACCGCGCCGCAGGAAAATCCGCCAAACCCGCTGGAACCAAAGCGGGCGCGTCAATACTGCTCAATACCATGCTGGGTATGTCCAACTACGCCCGACTTCACCCCCAAAAAGAAAGCCTCGAAGCCATCGCCAACGCTGCCATCAAAACCGCACTGGCCACCGCACGCGGTAAATAAAAGTTTTTTGCTCAATTACAGAACAAACATTCTGATATTCCCGCTAAAATTCCTATAAACAAACCATGCTTCGCAAATCATAAACATGAAAGACACGCCTCCGCTATTCTCACCAGTTCAACTCGGAAGCCTTCAACTGCCCAACCGCATTTTCATGGCACCGCTCACCCGCTGCCGTGCCGCGGCTGGCAACGTCCCCAACGAACTCAACGCTCAATACTATCAACAACGCGCCTCTGCCGGACTCATCATCTCCGAAGCCACTTCCGTCACACCCCGCGGCTTCGGCTATCCCAATACTCCCGGCATCTTCACTGACGCCCAAATCAAAGGCTGGGCCAGGGTCACCGAAGCAGTGCACTCCGCCGGTGGTCGCATTTTCCTTCAACTCTGGCACGTCGGTCGTATTTCCCATCCGTCATTCCAGCCCAACGGCGCTCTGCCCGAAGCCCCTTCCGCAATTAAACCCAAGGGCAAAGTCTTCACCGGCACTGCCATGGAAGATTTCGTCACGCCGCGCGCCTTGGAGTTGTCAGAAATTCCCGGCATCATCGCCGAATACGTTCACGGCGCCAAATCCGCCAAACTCGCCGGCTTCGACGGCGTGGAAATTCACAACGCGAACGGTTATCTCCTCGACCAATTTCTTCGCGATGGCACCAACCATCGCACTGATGAATACGGCGGCTCAGTCCAAAACCGTGCACGGCTTACTCTCGAAGTAACCGAAGCCGTTGTCAGCGTCTGGGGCGCCGACCGTGTCGGCATCCGCTTCTCCCCCGGCGGAGTGTTCAACGACATGCACGACTCAAACCCGCTCGTAACCTTCGGCCATGTGCTCAAGGAACTCACTCCTTTGAAACTCGCCTATGCACACATCACTCAGGTTACCGCCCAGGACATCGCCCACGGCGCAACCGGCGGCGTTGGTCCTCGCGAACTGCGCCCATTCTACCCGGGCAACATCGTCACTGCGGGCGGCTTCACGCACGAGACCGGCAATCAAGCTCTCGCTGAGGGCTGGGCCGATGCCATCGCCTATGGCGTTCCCTTCCTCTCCAATCCCGACCTACCGGAACGCTTTCGCCGCCAGGCCTCCTTGAACCAGCCGGATAACACCACTTTTTACGCCTCCGGTCCCAAAGGCTACACCGATTATCCAACCCTCGCTTAATCCATTTAGTAACGAACTACATAAACAAAAACTGAAAATTAAAAAACTATGAGCACTCAGATAAACGCACCCGACCTCACCCAACGTCCACCGCGCAGCATGCGCGTCCGTCTCGGCGGTTATGCCATCCTTCCACGCATGCTCGACAAATGTCGCGCCACCATCGTCGGCAAAAACGGCGAATTCCATTACAACTGCCCGCTCGACCAGCACGTCATCAACTTCCTCGGCTTCGACCCCGAAGCCTTGAAAACCGAAGTCGCCAAAGGCCTTGGTGACGGTGAAATCCTCGAATGGCTCCAAGCCAACTCGAAACACAAGCGCGCGCCTTGGGAAATCAATCAATGGAGCGATTACCATGATCGCCGCGGCCCCGACAGCGATGCGGAAACACTTGGCTACTTCGCCGAAGCTGTCGCCAAATTCACCAAAACCCGCGAAGACATCCGCACCTGGCCGGATTTGCTGGACCTCGACGATTACGTGACCTTCGGCGGAAAAGCTTAATCAGATCAAAACAACAAGGCGCGGGAATTTCCCGCGCTTCTTTTTTCATTGAATGTATCCCTCCCTTGCCCGCAGCCAAGTTACTTTATCTCCTTTGGTGGTTCTTCGGGCTTACAATACTGGCCTATCATTATGTAATAACACTTTGATTGTCGGCTCCGGCTTGAAGTCTTCGTCAAAATGCATGCTGAGTTTCAGCTTTTTATCTCCACTTTTAAAATAAACTGCGTTGTTCGAGATCAGACTGGATAAGCTGCCCTCAAAGAAACGCACTTTTGCACCAGGTTCGAGTTTTGAATAGTCGCTTTCAGTTGTGAAATATACCGGTTTCTTCGCCGCATTAATCAAATCACAGGATACATGAATTTCGGGCCATCGGTTGGAGTTTTGCCATTCCCACACCAAATGAACAGGATCATCCGACTGAAAAGAGAATGTTGCAACTTTGTTCGTCAAACTCCCTATTTCTCCAACACCTATCCACTCAGAACCTTGTGTCATTGTTCCAATCGCATACATCCATAGCCCGATAATGCAGGCTAAAATAAACAAAAACCCTCCGATCAGGACACCTGGGCTCACAAAGTCAACAATGGCGGAACCACACCTGCCCACCCATTTCAGACCTTTGTACATCTTGAAACTCATTGCTATCTGTCCACGACCGAATTCGCGCGAGTAATCGTAAATAATCCGAATCCGCCAGCCGTTCGATCTTCTCCTTGGGGAAATGCCGGGCTCCTTCCCATCGATGTTTTCATGGCCATGCTTTCGTTTCGCTTATTTGGCAAGTCTATGCCAACTCCGTCCCCGGTCGCAATTACGAACATTCGCGTTGCTTCATAAACTGCTCGAATTACCCTCGTGCCAGTCTCACTGCCCCTTGACGGCTTGCAAGTTCGCCGTGCATTTCGCCCCATTTCGTGGCATTTTTTAATGTATGCCCGACTCCAACAACCCGGCTTCCCTCAACTTCATTCCAGCCACCGTCCCAAACGCCGAACTCCTTCGCACCCTCGTCCACAGATGCTACACCAGCGACCACATCCCCATTAACGATCAACACATCCGCACCGGCCTCGACCAACTCCTTCGCGATTCTTCCCTCGGCCATGCCTGGCTCATTTACCGGGACCAACAACTCGCTGGCTACACCATTCTTACCTTCGGCTTCGACATCGAATTCGGCGGCCGCTACGCTCTGATAACCGATCTGTATATCGAACCCGCGCACCGGCGCCTCGGTCTTGGCCAACAAATCCTGGAGCACCTCCAAACCTTCTGCCGCCGCAACTCCATCCCCTCACTCCAACTTCAGGTTCAACGCGACAACACCCCCGCCCATTCCCTCTACATTAAATTCGGTTTCCAACCCTTCGACCGCATTCCCATGGCCAAACCCATCGATTGCTAATGTTTAAATCTCATCTTGCCAGACGTGTTCGCTGGTTACATCTTTAGCTCCAGAGCCTAACTCTGACCTGATGACCCGCGAAAGCAACTGATGCAAATTTAAGGAATGACCGGAAGTAACACCGCATTCGATTTTCTTTCCAGCGGCGGAGAGATGGCCAGGCGTATTCGTGATTACGATTGGTCCAAACATCCACTCGGTCCGCTGGAACGATGGCCTCAAAGCCTCAAAATTGCCGTCCGTATCATGCTCACCTCCCGTTATCAAATGTGGGTCGGATGGGGGCCGGAATTCTATTTCTTTTGCAATGATGCCTATTTGCCCACGGTCGGCATCAAACACACCTGGGTATTAGGCACGCCTGCAAGCAAAGTCTGGGCGGAAATCTGGCCTGACATCGGCCCGCGTGCGGAATCTGTTGTCAAAACCGGCAATGCCACCTGGGACGAAGGCCTGCTTTTATTTCTGCAACGCAGCGGCTTCACGGAAGAAACCTACCACACCTTTTCCTACAGCCCCTTGCCCGATGATTCCGGAGCCATTGGCGGCCTGCTCTGTGTAGTAACGGAGGAAACCGAACGCACCATCGACCAGCGACGACTCGCCATGCTGCGGGAAATGGCCGCCGACCTGGCTACTGTCAAAACGGAAGGCGAGCTGTTTCGCACGGTTGAACACCGCTTGAAAGCGCGCGCCCTCGATATCCCTTTCGGCCTTGTCTATCTTTATGATGCAGAAGGCAGGCGAGCCTGTTTGGCCTGCAGCAATGGCGTAACTCCGCAGAGTCCCATCGCCCCTGCCGAAATTAGCCTCAGCTCCGCCGACTCCATTTGGCCGGCGCAAAAGGTTTTTGAAACCAACCATCCGGTGTTGGTCGAAAATCTCACCGAACGTTTTCAAAATCTTCCTACCGGTCCATGGAACAAGCCAGCGCGACAAGCCGTGCTCGTTCCAATTACCCAGCCAGCCCGGCAGACACCAGCCGGTTTTCTGGTGGCTGGCATCAATCCCTATCGCCCTTTTGGTTCCGCTTACAGCGGATTTTTGGACCTCCTCGCTGGTCAGATTGCTGCCGCTCTCTCCAACGCCCGCGTCTATGAAGCCGAGCGCCAGCGCGCCGAAGCCCTGGCTGAAATCGATCGCGCCAAAACCACTTTCTTCAGCAACGTCAGCCATGAGTTCCGCACTCCTTTGACGTTGTTGCTTGGGCCAGTGGAAGACCTCCTCAACCAGGCTGCCGGCAAGCTCGATGCAGATGAGCAGGAAGAACTCAAAACGATTCATCGCAACGGTCTCCGCCTCCTCAAACTTGTTAACAGCCTGCTCGATTTTTCCCGTATCGAAGCCGGACGCATCCAGGCCGCTTATCAGGAAATAGATTTGGCAGGCTACACCGCGGAACTCGCCAGCGTGTTTCGTTCCGCCATTGAGAAGGCCGGATTGAAATTCACAGTCGATTGCCCTCCACTGGCTGAACCCATCTTTGTAGATCGGGACATGTGGGAAAAGATCGTGCTGAACCTGATCTCCAATGCCTTCAAATTCACACTCCAGGGAGAAATTGAAGTCAGGCTGCGGCAGGTTGGAAAAAATGCCGAACTCACCGTCCGCGATACCGGCGCAGGCATTCCTGCCGAGCAGGTAAACCGCGTGTTTGAACGCTTTCATCGCGTTGAAGGCACCCAAGGCCGCACCCACGAAGGCACGGGCATCGGCCTGGCTTTGGTTCATGAATTGGTCAAACTGCATGGTGGCCGCGTCAGCGTGAGCAGCGAGTTGGGGCAGGGGAGCACGTTCACGGTCTCGCTTCCTTTCGGCCAGGATCATCTGCCCCAAACCCAGGTAAGCTCAGGCCGACAAGTCGCTTTTACGAATCTCGGACCTTCACCTTATGTGACAGAAGCCGCTCGTTGGTTGCCAGATGGTGAGGAAGGACGTCTCACCGACAAAAATATAAATACCCTTTCCAACCTCGCCACCACGACTGAAACCGGCAGCGATCCAGCCGAAGTCCCTGCTTCCCCGGCCGCTCGTGCCCGCATTCTGCTGGCCGATGACAACGCCGACATGCGCGACTATGTCATGCGCCTTTTAAAGGGCAGTTACCGGGTGGAAGCGGTTGCCGATGGCGAAGCTGCATTAAAGGCGGCGCTGAAACACCCTCCCGACTTGATCTTGAGTGACATAATGATGCCCAGGTTGGACGGCTTCGGCTTGCTGCGGGAAGTAAGGAATAATCCCTCCACCCGTTTGATTCCTGTGATCCTGCTTTCCGCCCGGGCGGGCGAAGAGTCCCGCGTGGAAGGATTGGGGCATGGGGCCGATGATTATCTGACCAAGCCATTCAGCGCCCACGAACTGCTCGCCCGTGTGCGCTCTCATTTGAGAATGGCGCGGTTGCGGCAGGAAGCAGCGGACGTGATCCAGGCTCGTGAACACGAACTCTCCCTCATTTATAATAATACTTCCGATGTGATTTTTTACATCGGAGTTGAGCCGGACCAACGCTTTCGCTTCCTCTCCGTCAACCCCAGCTTTCTTGCGACGACCGGTCTTTCCGAGAACCAGGTGACTGGCAAGCTGGTTAACGAAGTCATTCCCGAACCTTCCTGTTCCATGGTTCTCGGTCATTACAAACAGGCAATCCAGGAGCGAAAAACGATTCGCTGGGAGGAAACCTCCAATTATCCCTCGGGCAAAAAAGTGGGGATGGTTTCGATCACCCCAATATTTAATCCTGACGGAGTCTGCATTAATCTGATCGGCACGGTTCACGACATCACCGAACGCAAGCAGATCGAAGAAAAACTGGAGCGACTGGTGGTCGAGCGAACGGCAAAATTGCGGGACACCATTGGTGAACTTGAGGCTTTTTCCTACAGCATTTCCCATGATTTGCGCGCTCCCCTGCGTTCCATGCAAGGATTTGCCGAAGTGCTCAAGGAGGATTGTCGTGACCAGATCGGACCAGAGGGACAACTCTATTTAAACAAAATATCTGATTCCGCCAGGCGCATGGATCGTTTAATTCAGGACGTGCTGACCTTCAGCAAAATGGCGCGAACGGAGCTTATCCTTGAACCCATAAACACGGAAAAATTGTTGCAGACAATTTTGGATTCCTATCCCAGTTTCCAGCCGCCTTTTTCTCAGATTGCAATTAAAGCCCGGTTACCGCTGGTGCTCGGTAACGAGGCCGCCCTGACCCAGTGCATTTCCAATCTCATTGGCAACGCCATCAAATTCGTTCAGCCCGGCACGGTGCCACAAATCTCTGTCTGGGCCGAGGAGCAGGATGGCTACGTTCGACTGTTCTTCAAAGACAACGGCATCGGCATTCCGAAAATTTCGCAGGAGAGAATTTTCGGCATTTTTCAGCGAATCAGCACAGGCTATGAGGGGACCGGCATTGGCCTCGCTATCGTGAAAAAAGCTGTGGAACGCATGGGAGGAAAAGTCGGGTTGTACTCCGAGGAGGGCAGGGGAAGCACCTTCTGGCTGGAGTTAAAGCAGGTGAAAACTTGATTGCTGGCTGGCACACCTTTAAACCGGGCTGGATTTATAAACCGGAACGGAACTGGTTTAAATTACTTTAATATCAATGGTTCCATGACATGGATCAAGGTCTTAACCAAATCCCCTTTGTCCACAAACGCAGTTACGCCTGCCGCCATTCCTTCCTCTCTGGCTACAAGGTGACTTGAAACCATGATTATCGGAGTGGAAGAGGCGCGCTCTTTCAATGCCCGCACAAATTCGATTCCATCCATCTGTGGCATGCGATAATCAACTATCATCAAATCCGCACCGGTTCTTTCGTAAAGCTTCAAGGCTTCCCCGCCATTCCCCGCTTCGGAAATTTTGGCAGCGGGATAATGCCGTGACACCAATCGGCGAATCGCATAACGCATGCCCTCGTCATCGTCCGCTATAAGCAAATGAAAAACGGGTTTGTCCACGGACAAATAGTGGTGATGATCTCTGCCGCAATGCGAGGAAAATGTTTTACAATTCCGTCTCGGTTCCGTACCCTCCACAGCTTTTACTGACCTCGATTAGGTGTAAGAATCGACCAGGCTGAAAGATCTCGCTTCCAGAGAATCCCGCCACGGAAACGAGCTGCATCCCCTCGAGATTTAACCTGAAACTACCATGCTAAAACTTGTCGCAATCACTGCTGCGGTGTTCACCACCGCGCTAGTCTCCCAGGCCCACGATGGAGCGCCTGCCCCCGCCACTCCCGCGTCCACGAATCAGGTCGTCCCCATGAAGTTCGAGGTGGAAACCAAAGGCCCTGTCAAGGCGCCACTGCTCAAGGTTTCCCAACCCGTCAGCGGCCAGGGCTATTGGAAGTTTGTCGCCGCCACCAACCTCGTACCCGTCCCTGCCGCCGCCTGCAACCACCTGAAAGGCGCTCACGGCACCATTATCATCGACCCCGATAAAGATACGGTGTATTGGGGCCTTCAAGGCGTTGGCTGGATCGGCTTCAGCAATCACCTCGCCGACTCGTGGATCATTCAAGGCGACCCCATGTTTTCCCACGGTAATCTGCACGGTGCTGACATCATCCATCGCCGCGGCAAATTGCCTCTCGTTGCCGTCGCAGATAATGTGGATGGCCAGGTTTATCTCTCCGACACTTCCTTCCAACACGCGGAGAAACTGGATTGGCCCGCCGCCGGCCCGTACAAAGCCAAAAAGGAGTTTCATCCCACCGATGTCGCCTTCATCGATAAGAAGGACATGTTCGTCACCGATGGCTACGGCAAGGCCTATGTAATGCCTGTCACCACGGAACCGTTGAAGTACGAAGGCACCTTCATGGGCGGCAAGGAATTTTCCCAAACTCCACACGGTGTCACTTACAGTGCGAGCGATAAAACCCTCTTCGTCTCCGCCCGTCCCGAAGGCCAGATCAAGCGCTGGCTCGTCAACAAACACAAATGGCTCGAAACCCTTGGGCTCCCGGCCGGCAGCACCGTATGCGACATCGACCTCTGGGGCGACTATGCGCTCGCACCCTGCCTTGATGGTCCTGACAAAAAGCCCGGCCCGATCTACATCATCAATCTGAAGAAACAAACCATTGTCGGCACCATCCGGCCAAAGGAGGATCTCTGTTACACGGATGCCCAACACATCCATGATGCCGCCTGGTACGTTACCGGCAAAGGCGACAAACAGGAAGTTTACATCGTGTTCACCAACTGGAACCCGGGCGGTGTTGGAGCTCTCAAATTGGTCAATGCCACCAATTAACAAGCCGCAAGTTCTTTGCTTAATGGCGCAACTGGATGAATTCCGGTTGCGCCTTTTGATTTTCCCCCCATTTGCTAATCCCTGCCGGACTGTGCCAAAGTGATATGCCTGGAGCTCCAGGCATCAACTATGCGCAGTGGCCACCTTCATGCCCTGATATTTTCGACCAAGGCGGCGCTCTCCGCTGTCCTGGCTGTCTATGTCTGTGCACCGTTTCATCTCCACGCCATTGGTTGGGCCGCTGTTTCTGCAGTGATTGTAACTCAGCCGAAATTGCATCCATCCCTGCGCGCCTCCTTGCTGCGCTTTGTTGCCAATCTCATCGGGGCTCTCGTTGGCGCCGCTCTCTTCACTCTTTTGGGCCACAACGTGCTGGCCATGGCTATAGGCATAATCCTGACCGGCATCGCCTGCCACTTTACACGCATCAATGAGGTCAACCGTTCCGCCTTCGCAGCCGTCGTCATCGTCGTTCTCAGTGGCGGGGCCGTCCCCGGCTCCGGTCCCCTCGACCGCGTATTCGCCGTCATGGTGGGATGCGTCGCTGCCCTGCTCGTCGGATATATCTTTGACAAGTCCTCCCGCCGGCTTTTTCCCCTTTCTCGAGAGCCCGATCTGCCGGAAAAAACAGTGTCAGGCCCTTCCAACCATGCGGACTGACTGGACCTGTCCATCCAGCTGGTAATGGCATGTTCATGTGATGTCTAAAGCCTCGAATGTAAGCTGAGGCTTGTTGTAACATCATCTGCGATACTCATGCTTTCTCCGCATCTTGGTATGCTTAGTAGCAACGACATGGGCTTTTTGTTGTTTGGTTCGCAACGGAATGTGGCGACTTTATTGGGTCTCGAAGACGTTTCAATAATGCTGTCGCACGCCAATTTTAGAATCCGCGAAGGTAATTCCCCACTTGCCACCCCTGTTATATGAAAGATTGGAAACCATCCCTCATGCAGCTGCCCTCGGCGAAGTTCTCTGCGGCCGCTATTCTCGGTTTTCTTGGTTCGGCAGCATTCACTGCCCACGCCCAGCCTGATTACGCGCCCGCCATTTGGAAGCAGGCCTACGCCGGCCATTGGTACACCTCCGGACATGGCCACCAGTTTTGTGTGATCCACGACATGGAAGGTTATTATCTTACCACCATTTCCTACATTCAAGGCGGCGGCGGTCCACAGTCCGTCAGCATTAATTATTGTGTGAACGGGCTGAAAAACGGCAGCGATTCTTCCGGTCATGTCGAAAACAATCCCAGTGATTCGCCCGCTGGCGAAATCACCCAGATGGTGCGCGAGCAATATTATGCCTACCACGTTGGTTGTTGGAACCTCTGGATGTTCGGCACAGAACATGAAGGGTTCGTCAACAATCCTGCCTGGTACACCGAGGCTATGTATCGGGCCTCCGCCGATCTCCAACGTCACCTGTGCGACAACTACGGCATTCCCAAGGATCGTAACCATATTATTGCTCATGGCGAATGGCAGAATGCCTCCTGGAAAACGTACATGGCCACCAATTACGCTTCCATTGACACCACCTGCAACACCCATACCGATCCCGGTGTCTATTGGAACTGGTCTCACTTTATGCAGTTGATTACCAATGGTCCCAGCATCACCGCGCAGCCCGCCAATATCAGCATCGCTGCGGGCTCAAATGCAACGTTCAGCGTTGTGGCTGGAGGGCCTGGTCCGTTTCACTATCAATGGCTGTTCAACTCAGGCACCATTGCCGGCGCTACCACTTCCAGTTTTACTCGCACCAGCGCCCAGGTTGGAAATGCCGGAGGCTATTCTGTCATCGTAACGAATTCTTACGGCAGCACCATCAGTTCCAATGCCTTTCTTTCTGTTCTGGCAAATCCCACCAACGCTCCCGGAGCCAATCCCGCACCTTCGGGAATGGTTGATTGGTGGGCGGGTGAAGGAAATTGCCGCGATATATTTGGTACTTATCATGGCACCCCCATAAAAGGCTTTTCTTTCGTCGCGGGGAAAACCGGACTTGGGTTTCACTTCGACGGCTCTTCAAGCGTTGTGAATGTCGGAGCGCCGAGCATCCCGGTCCCCTGGACCGCTTCCATGTGGGTGAATCGCCAGGATGCGCCGGGAGTTTCAGCGGCGCTATTGTCCGACGGAACGTACACTTTTAAACTCGAACAGTACAACGGGACTCGAAAGGTCGGCGTTACTAAATCAGGGGTTGGTGACTATGCCTTTAATTATACTGCCCCGGTGGGAACCTGGGTTAATCTCGTTTTTGTGGGGACAAGCTCCAGCACCATGCTGTACGCCAACGGAGTTCTTCAAGATTCCATCACTAATAGCGTTTCCCTGCCACGCGCTTACATCGGCGCGGGTTACATTAGCTCTCCCTCCATGTTCGTTGATTTCATGCTCGGAAGCCTGGATGAAATAATGCTTTTCAATCGCAACCTTTCCCCTGCAGAAATCGCCTCCATTTACTCAGCAGGCAGTGCCGGTTTCCTGCGTGCCCCAGCCCCCATCACCCCCACGGTTAATGCCAATGGGAAGCTCGCATTGGGCTTGAAGGGGGAAACCGGTAAAAACTTCACCATTTACGGTTCTACCAATTTGATCAATTGGACCGCGATCGCCACAGTAGCGAATCCCTCGGGCTCGACTACCTACACAGACCCCGCTGCGAGCAGTTATACGAACCGCTTTTATCGCGTTTCCCAGTTCTAATATTCGTCGTGGCCTCGCTTGGTCCCAAACCACCCGGTAGGTGCTTTTCCTTCTCACCATAGGGAAGCACCCGATACTCCTATCGGGGGAACCCTGATAGCCTCTTTTCCGTCATACTAGTTCTCTTGAGTGAGCCAGTCTCGGGTGAGACTGGCATTTTTTATCAATTCACCTGATTCTTCGGCTGCACTTCAGAATGTATCGTTAAGCGGTTCATTCCTTGAAATCAAAGGCAAACAAGCCGTTGTTTCGGTAGCGAACAAGGTTCTCTTTTAGTGGCTGCCTGAATCAAGCCGCGAGTCTGTTGCTGGTTCTATTTATTTCCCGTTGGAGCGCACAAAAAAAGCCACCTCCTGACTGGATTGATCAGGAGGTGGCTCGTGCCAAACCTTTCCCTGGCTTGGCGAAGCCCATTTCAGCTTATGCCAGCTATCAAGGTGTGTTTCTCTGGATGGCGTCACCGGTATTGGAAACATCTTTTCCAAAACCGTGAGCCGTGTTGCAACCCGTGCCAGCCATCACCAGGAGAGATGTTGCAATGAGAATAAGAACCAAACGCGTTTTCATACTCCTAACGATACCTCAGGCAAAACCCTTCTCCAGTGGTTGTTTCCCTACTTGGAGCCTTATGGCTTCTTGCTTTCCCGGAGCGCAGCCTGTTCTGTTTTAGGATGATATAGACTGCCATCCGGATTGATGAGTGTGGGGGTAACGAAAACCAGCAAAGTTTTCCGCTTACCCGGCTTTTCTTTGCCTCGCTTGCCCGGGGTATTCTGCTCTACTCCTCCAAGAATGATTGTGTGACCATCCGCCACACTCGCGCTTGATGTCAGTTGTCGAAGCCGAAAATGTGGCAGGGGGATTTGAACATCAGTTCGCTTCTGTCCTGCCAGTTTCTTTGGGTCATCATAACCAACGAATTCTGTCACGCTTGCCACCAGGTTCATCTCGATGGAGGAATCATCCGCGGAAACTTTCGGAATAACATCCAACACGGGTCCGAAAGGCAGATTCTGGGTGGAAAGCATATTCGTTGCCGTCCCATTCGTATAAACCGTCGTCAGGCCTGTTATTATGGTCTTAATATCCACTGCTTGAATTTGCGCCCGCCTTCCGCTTTCAGTGGTAACGTCCGGTGCCGTCAATAGGTCTACTCCATCCGCCCGTTCCAGCCGTGTGATGGCTTCCTTGTACTGCTCCGGTGTGAGCACACCCGTAAACTGAAGCGCCAAAGCATTTGTCACTGGAGGAAACGATCCAGACGAAGAAACTTTGGGGGTTGTCACCTGCGTCATGCTGGAATTGGTCTTCGAATCAATGCCTCTCATCGATTCGCCCAATGTAATTTGGCTGCCGGCCGTTTCATCCATTTCCACGAAACGCGCCTTGATGTTGATTTGAGGGGGCGTGATCCTTGCCAGCTCCTTCTGTATCAAATCCAACTCTTCCTGGGTGGTGCGCACCATCAGTGTGGCATTGAGCTCGTTATAAAAGACGGATTTTCCAACATTCACTGGATTGGTCGGAGAGAAATCTATGTTTGCTTTTTCGAAAAAGCTTCTGATAGCCGTTTGCAACCCGCGATCATGAACAACGAGATTTGTTACTGGCTGTGTACCATCTTTGGGATAACTCACATGAGAATAGGTAAGCCGCTCATTCCCGGTTTGCGGTCTTAGCGGTCCAACAGCTCGCAGCAGTGCATTTGAGTTCACACGATATAACCGTGTGAAGTAAGGCTGGATTTCTTTCTCCTGCCTGGAAGAGGAGGCGATTGAGTTGGTAAGCTGTTCCTCCACATGGTTTGGCGGAGCATCCACGTTAATTTTGCCGTCCGGAGCTTGATCTTGTTCCACCGAACGCGCTTTGATCTGGCTCTGAGGCGCCGCTGCCTCGATTTTCCCCAGCAGCTTTCCAATCAAATTCAAATCTTCCTGGGTGGCATGCACCACTAGTGTTCCTTTTCTTTCGTTAAAAAACAAATACTTGCCAACATTCGCCGGGTTCGCTGGATTGAAGTGCACACCTGCAGCGGCAAAGAAATTGCGGGCGGCAATTTGAACGTCCGCGTAAGAGTTGGTTTGGTCCACGTTTCGGATACCGCCCTGTTGACCTCCACCACCTTGGCTGTCGGCGGAAACGTTACCAAAGGCAACGCCTCCGACGGCCTCCAAACCATCGCGAAGCGTAGTCGGATCGATGCGGTACGCCCTGGTAAACAGCGGGACGGTTTCCGGCCCCTTCAAGGAGAACACCACTGCATAATCTTCGATGGAATATTTTATCGGCTTATCTGATGTTTTGGTAATTGCGTCCAAAACATCAGCCAGGCAGACATTCGTCAAAGCGGGCGCAATTTTTACTGTAACACCACCCACATCGACCGGTTCGGTTGACAATGCGGCACCGGCAGTGGGCAAACCAGTAGTTGGATCGATTGCTCCTGGAACGACCCCTACTGTTGCGGTTGCTGGAGCCTCGCGGTTGATGAAGAAGTTGATGCCGGCCCTGTCTGGATCACGCGTTCTGGCGATTTCGCTCAAATTGTTGATGACCTCCGCCAAAGGCAGACCATCATACTCGATTGAGTCCACACGGATGCGGTCCAGTTTCGACAAGATCGCCTGCCGACCACTGCTGGTTTTCACAGAATTGGTTCTCGCGATGAAATTGGGCAATGGAAGCTGCTTTACCATCTCTTGTAGCTTTTCTTCTGGAGTGCCTCCTTTACTAGGGTAATTAACATCAAGAACTTCTCCATGCTTTACATAAGTGGGTGCGCTTTGGTTTGTATGAACCTCCAATGCATTTGTTCTCACATCCGAATCCTGTGAAAGGATATTGGTCTTGATTACTCCCTTGTAGAATTTGCCATCCGAATCCGTGATTGATTTGAGTTTGAATGAAACCATCACCTTATCTTGTTCAACTCTGTATTCTGCCGAAGCGTTCAAACTCTTCGCCACCGCTTCGAGGACCTCTGCCACCGTCACATTTTTGAGGGCAGGATCGATCATGATCTTCAAGGGCTTGATGTGAACACTTCCCCCACGCGTTCTGACTGATTCGCCCTTTTTCGCGGCCGCTCTCCACTGCCCAAAATCCACCTCGTTATTTGTTCCTGTTGGTGACGGGCTGTGCAAATTGTCCGATATGCTTTGCGCCAGGACCGCATCGGGAAGCGTTCCGGTGTTCAGTCGATCGGGGGGAAGTGCTAATTGGATGCCTGCATCATTTGAGCCGGTTGCTTTTATTTTTGCATTCAGCACCTCGATCGCATTAGTCAGAGAAACTCCATTAAAAGCCACCTCGGGAATGCGAACGGAGAGGAGTTTGTGTATTCGATTGCTGGAGTCATAATTCTTTAAATAATATGTGTAGCTGAGGTTTGCACCCGTGGAATGTAAGGGAATGTCTGTCCTTAGGCCCGGAATGGATAACTTGGCAGCGTTCTTAATCGTTTCTCCCTGAATGCTGATCGTTTCCTGATTCTGCTTTGCTTTCTGAATCAATTCTCGAAAACCTGCAATCCTTGGATTCAGTGGATCCTTTTCAGCCACTAAATTTAGCTTCACTTCCGCTTCCTCAATTTTACCAGCATCCAGTAACAGTCTGGTTTCGAATAGCAACGTTTCAGGCGGGAGCACAGTTGCTTCAGTCGGCTTTGTATCATCTGCATGATAGCGGCTTCCATCCGGGTTGATGAGGGTCGGAGTCACAAAGACTATCAAATACTTCCTGCTCTTCGAAGTGCTTCCACTCCGGAACAATCTGCCTGCAAGTGGGATGTCAGCCAGCACTGGAACCCTGTCCTTCACTATGGTGATCGTTTCCGGCATCAATCCACCCATCACCAGCGTTTGTCCATCCTTCAAGGTCATCTCCGTGCTCAGTTGAGTAAATTGAATGCGTGGCAATACCACGCTTGGCGCATCCAGCAGCATGGTGACGGTCGCGATTCCAGTGAGTTGCACACCGAGCTTGTCTGGCGTCACCGTTGGAAGCACATCAAGCACTGGTCCAAAAGGGAGTTGCATTTTCGCGGCACTTGGGCTGGCATTGGTCAGTATCTCGATTAGATCAACTGCCTGTATCTGCGCCTGCCGACCGCTTTGCGTGATAACAGAGGGAGCGGTGAGCATATCAATGCAGCTTGCCATCTCCAATTGTTTCACCGCTGCCTGATACTGCGGTCCGGTCAACATGCCCGTGAAACATTGCTCTTTAGGAGCGGAAACTGGTTGCCAGGGAGTTGCTATCGCGCAAACAGCATTTGATACCGCTGGCAGATTGAAAATAGCTTTTGGAAAATCCTTTTCATCCACCTCAAAAAATTTGGACTGAACAACGATCTGTGGCAACTGTGCCCCCGTCAACGATTTGTCAGATTGCACGAAAGTTTTCCGGGCATTTGCCGGAAGCATGCGGCCTGTGACTAATTTGTTTGTTTTTGAAATCGTCTCTTGAGTCTGGTCTGCAACCGCACGGCTGCTCCTCAATCCAATTGTCAAAGCTGCCACCAGCAGCAGGACAATGATTCCCGCCAGCGGCCAGGCTTGATGACTTGGATTTCTCTCTGCTTGTCCCAACAAACGTCGAATTCGTTGGAGCAGGGGAGCGCCGGCAGCCGCCATCACCAATTGATTTTGGCTGCCGCGCAGTTCCTCCAAGGCCGCCAGGGTCCTGGCATATCCTAACGGGTCGCCGCACACACTCACGGCAACGTCATCGCAACAATTTTCACGCTCTTCTCGAATGCGCTTCGATACCCACCATACTGCCGGATGATAAAACAAAATGGTTTCAGCGAGGCATTGCAGCAGGTTCACCAGGTAATCATGCCGGCGCACATGCGCCAGTTCGTGTGCCAAAATGTATTCCACCTGCGCCGGGCTCAAGCCAGCCAGGCAACCAGCGGGCATTAAAATGATAGGTCGCAACCAGCCGATTACTGTCGGCACCTCCACCAATACTGACTTGCAGAGCCGCACCGTCTTCTTTATGTGCAAACGACCAGCAAGCTCCGCCAATCTTGCGTGCCAGATTTCTTCCATCGACTCAGTGCCGAGGCGTTTCAAGCGCTTCACCCGCAACCACCCGGTGGATAATCGCAAGGCAAGTAAGATAACACCAACCGCCCAACCAGCCACCAACAAGGGCAAAAGCGGCGTCAGCCGTTCTGACAAGGTCATTTTTAAAGCTGTTTTCTTTTGCTCCGTAACCACCACTTTTGCTGCCTGCATTGGCACGAATCTGGGTGTGATTTCCAGTGGTAAGCTTTCCATTCGCGGCTGAAAAGCTCCTTCTGACACTGGTGCGTGTTGTTTGGTGAGATGTATAAAAGTTCCGGCAGGTGCCGCGACCATCATCATCAATGCCAAACATCCTGCCACGTAGCGGCTGCTTGCTGAAGCCCGCCGCAAGACTCGCATCGCAATGGCAAGCACAAGAGCAATCACCAGTCCTTCCCAGAGAAAATGCAACAATGTCCACCCCAGGCACTCAATGAGTAAATCTGTACCGCTCATTTGGATCCCTTCTCCATTTCGTCCAGCAGTTTTCGAATCTCGGCGATTTCCTCACGCGACGCCTTCTTCCCTGACAGCGCCTGCATCACGAGCTTCTTCGCCGATCCGCCGAACGCCCGATCCAACAAATGTCCCACGAGCTGTCGTTGAACTTGCTGCTCCGTGAAGAGCGGCTCATAAACGTGTGAGCGCTGCGACTCATCCCGCTTTACCAAGCCCTTTTCCGTCATGATCTGCAGCATCTTAAGAGTCGTCGTGTAACCAGACTCCTGCTCCTGGTTCTGATTGAGCTCCTCGTGAACAGCCCTCACGGTGCTGGGCCCGAGCTTCCATAACGCGTTCAATATCGCGAGTTCAGCCTCGGTGGGTTTTGGAGAAGAAGGTTTTTTAAATGTCATTGGCGTTGGCGGCAGATACTACGAATGATGTCGTAGATGTCAACGAAAACTTTCGTAGGATGATTTAAATGCATCCCCAGCGCTATTGTCTTGGTTTGGTGGCTTTGTTTATTCTGCTGGTGTGGACGCCAATTCTCAGAACTCACTCAGTCGAGCCAATATTCTCATTCAACGCATGCAAAACATTGAGGAGGCCCGCATCGGTGCTGAGCTGATGGCCGGTTCGGAACCATGGCTGACTCTGCGCCGTGATTTCAAACACGCCTATAACCTTTTGACTGATCCATCGATGGAAGTTTACATCGGCCGCGTCGGCGGGGATGTCGTTGGTTTCGTTATGGTCAACATGCAAGGCGCTTTTGCCGGTTATATTCGTGCCCTCGCGGTTATGCCTGAGTGGCGCAGTCAGGGCGTGGGACGTCAACTCCTTCAATACGCTGAAAAACGGATCTTCCGCGAAAGTCCGAATGTTTTCCTCTGTGTTTCATCTTTCAATCCACGCGCTCAAGCTTTCTACCACCGGCTGGATTACGAATGCATTGGGGAACTGAAGAATTATGTGATTATGGGAGCTTCGGAGATGCTAATGCGCAAAACCATCGGTCCGAAGGAGGCGTTTTTGCCCGTCTCTTAGATGGTTGCAAACTCTCATGCCTCGTGGCTCTAGACTTTGCTCTGCTGGTTGGATTGCGATCCGTTGTTGGATACCACCACTTTGGAGTCGATATCGGGAAAATAAAAGAGAATCTGGAAGGTTTTGAGGCCCAGTTGCGTGGCAACCGCGTGAGCATGAGCGGTAAAGCCAAGGTCCTTCGCTTCCCGAGGCATATCTGTCCACTCGTTATAACCCAAAAATAATCGGCTGTCTTCATCTAGAATCAGAACCTTCATCGGCAGGCACTCTAAAACCGGCCTTGAATGTCAACCATGTACGAAAGCCTGATTAAACTGTCCGTGTCTGTCCTACAAATGAAACGTCAAAACCACGAAAATGATTGTTTTGGACGTGAAGAAATGAAGCCCTTATGAAGCAAACAGGTTTGGCTTGAAGGAATTGGGCCAGGTGAAGGCTATGGCAAAACTGAAAGCCGGATATCGTAGGTCGGCTGTCCAAAGTTCAGCACTACTTCCACTTCTTCCAGATGTTGGTGCCGGCATATGAGTGCCGCGCTGGAGAGATCCGTGAAATGATCTGCTTCTTCCAAGCTGGAAGTCCAATCACCCGGACTCTTATAGTACAAGTGTGTTTGCTTGTGCTGGAGCAATCGAATCGGAAATTGCTCCGGTGAAGAATCATTGACCATGTAATTTTATACCTTGTCTGCCAGCCTTTCTGCCATGGGGTTTATACCTGCTACTAAGCTTTGCGAATTTCTGATCGACTGTCACACTCCGGCATCAGGTTCCTGCTTCCAAAACGCGACGCTCCTTTCCCCGCCCAGCCTTGGCAATCCAAAGAAATTGTTGTCTGATACCTGTATGCCGATCGCGCGCCACTTATTCTTTGTCTGGCTGCTTATAGCCTTGCTTGGTGACTGGTTCCATTCAGTCCAGGCCCAGGAACCGGCCAAAGCCAAAAGGGCTGTTCAGTCGCCATCCATGCAGAAACATGATCATGCCGGTCAACTTTTCAGGCGCGCACCGATGCAGGAGTCCAGTCGTAGCATTATCATTCCTTTGGCCACCAATCTTCACCTTGCGTTCGATCCGGAGCTGATGCGCACCCACACGGTTTGGACCGGCAATGGCCTCAATCTCTATGGTCCGCCCTACAATGGCAGCGCGGAACGTTATATTTGCGAGCCTGGCGGGCCTGTTCTTTGGCGAAACGCACCGGTGCTTTCCTGGTCAGCTATTACCAATGCCCCTGGCCAACCTGGCGTTCCGCCCGGTGCGAATTTCATCGGTATCGACACCCGAAAAGGAATGGTTAGCCTGCTCTACGAGGCGCGTCTCAATGGAAACCGTGTGCGTATTGAAGAATCACCGTTCCAAGCGTCGTTGAACGGAACTCAGGTGGTCGTGCGCCAGTTTGAATTAGGGCCATGCCCGGAGACTTTGTTCTATTTGGCCCACGCACAAAGTGAAAAATGTTCCGAATCCAGATTCGCCAACCTGGTGCTTATTGAAACTCCCACGAATCGCTTGGTCACACTCTGGAAGAGCAATGCCAGACTCAGGTGGTTGCCCCAAACAAAAGAGGTAAACTACGATTCGGTTTTGGTTCAGGAGAGTGCAACCCGGGTCCATGAAACACCTTATCGAACTAATCGCATCTGTGGCACTGAAGCGCGGGTTGTTTTACAAATCCCGCCACACGATGAAATCCTGCGATTTCAAATTGTGACGGCGGTTTTCACTACAAACTCCTGGCCAAAAATCGAACAGCAGTTCGTCGAGGGAGCATTAAAAACGGAACTAAAACCTGCCATCCAACCACGACAACCTTTTGAAACCGGTGGCGATGGCTCCATGCCGGGCAGGTTTGACGGTGACAGATTCTACCGGGTTGAACATTTTCCGCTTCCCAGGGAAATCAATCTCATGGTCACCGGGATGGACTGGCTTTCTGACGGGGACCTCGCCGTTTCCACTTGGACGGGGGATGTTTACATCGTCAAAAAACCTCAAGGTAATCTCCAGGCGGTCCGTTATCATCGTTTCGCCAGTGGATTGAACGAGCCGCTCGGTCTCAAAGTAATCCAGGATAAAATCTATGTGACCGAAAAGGCGCAACTTACCCGCCTGACGGACACCGATGGTGACGGGGAAGCGGATCTTTTTGAAAACATCAGTTCCGATTGGGGCTATACCGGAAACTATCATGCCTTCGTCTTTGGACCTGAAATTGATCGATTCGGAAACCTCTATGTTTACATTACGGGCAATCACGGCGTTTATGATGCCCCTTATCAAGGGTGGTGCGTGAAAATCAGCGATGATGGCAGCCGTCTCGAGCCATTTTGCAGCGGCCTGCGTTCTCCCAATGGCTTTGGCACTTACGGACCGGATGGGGATTTATTCATGACCGACAACGAAGGGAATTGGATTGGTGCCTGCAAGTTAAACCACCTGCAGCGAGGCCGATTTTATGGTTATCCTTCCACCACTCCCGCTCCGAGGTGGCAATTTGAAAATCCCACCAACTTCGCGCCTCCGGCGGTTTGGATTCCCATGTCCCTCGCAAAATCCTCCAGCGGCATTTGCACCATTGCGGATGATCAGTTCGGCCCCTTTAAAGGACAGATGTTGGTCGGTGATTTCCAAAATTCCATTGTTACTCGAGTCATGCTCGAAAAGGTGAATGGCGAATGGCAGGGAGCAGTCTGGCCCTTCTGCAAGGGATTTCTTTCCGGGGTCAATCGCCTCTCATATGGCAAGGATGGAAAACTGTATGTGGGTGGATGCAAGGGCGGTCACTGGTCCGGCGCTGTTGGACCGAGGAATTACTCACTTGATCGAGTCTCCTTTACAGGGAACCTGCCCTTTGAAATTCAGGAGGCACACGCGAAACCGGATGGTTTCGAACTCGTTTTCACCAAACCGGTGGACCCTGCATCCGCTGGAAACACCACCAATTATGAAGTTACTCAATTTACGTTCCAGTATCACCAGAAGTACGGTTCTCCTCAAATCGATCAACAAGGGAAGGAAAAAAGTGCAACCCGGATAAAGCTGACAAACGCAAAGGTTTCAGATGATCATTTGAGGGTAAGGCTCGTGCTTGAAGGACTCAAGTCAGGTTATGTCACTTCGATCAATGCTCTGGATGTCATGAGCGCTGATAACGACGAGCTTTGGCACGACACGCTTTTCTACACGCTGAACAGCTTTCCACATAATTGATTTTTTATCGTCGATGCGCTGAAATAGAACCTCATGAGCTCTGCCATGACCCATCGCCTATGTCCGTTATGCGGACGGGACCAGACGCGCCCTGTCATGCAGAAGGGAGAGCTTCGCCTGGTTCGATGCGGGCATTGTTCCATGATTTACGCGAACCCCATCGCCCAGGAACTTGTCACCGGCGCCTATTATGACCAGGCCGGCGTGCCCTTTTATTTGTCACCTGCCAAGGTGGAGAGTGATTATTCACCCGTACGCTTCGAACGCGAACTGAAGCTGTTTCGCTCCCACTGTTCAAAAGGGGAGGTGTTGGATGTGGGTTGTTCCACTGGTGCCTTCCTCTACCAACTCAAAACTCGTTTCCCAAATGACTACGTTGTCACTGGAACCGACGTCAGCGGCGCGCCCCTGGATTACGCGGAAAGCCGTGGTGTCCCCGTGATTCGCGGAGATTTTCTTGCTCATGATTTCGGTAATCAAAAATTCGACGTCATATCCTTTTGGGCAGTGATGGAGCATCTCAGCGAGCCGAAACGCTTTCTCGAAAAGGCCGTTTCCATTCTCAAGCCAGGCGGCCTGTGTATTATCCTTGTTCCGAACATGCAATCTCTGGCCGTGCGTCTGCTTGGGGCCAGATATCGCTACATCTTTGCGCCGCATGTGAACTACTTCACGAGGGCTACATTGCAAAAATTCGTCGAGCCGCACTTTACCGTGATTGATTACAGGTCCATGCACTTCAATCCCATCGTCATTCTCAAAGACTTTCGCGCAAAGGGGACGGAAGTGCCGGATGAGGAGCGCGCCAATCTGCTCAAGCGCACGACAGCTTACAAGCAGAAGGGGATGCTGAAGCCGGTGATGTGGCTTTACAAGGCAACTGAAAAGTTGCTCGGTGCATTTTCGCTCACGGACAATATCGTGGTTGTCCTGCGCAAAAAATAGCTCCCGCCGCCTCTCCCGTCTTTCGCTCATACAAATCTTTTACAACTTCCTTACACCTGCTTCGCAACTGCTTTGCTGCAATGGGTATTCTTAACCCATGAAAACGATTTCTTCCCGTGCCGGCATGTCCCGCTGTTTAGGTGTGGTGCTCGCAAGCGTTTCACTGGTCTGCCTGAACTCTCACGCAGATCAGGCTGCGCCGCTTAAAGCCCTTGGACGCATGCCGGTGAAAGAGCTCACAGTCTTCAAGGACGGTCACGTCTTCGTAGATCAACATGGCTCCCTCCCGACGGACGCCAAAGGCAATGTCTTGCTGGATTATCTACCCACGCCCGTCATCGGAACATTCTGGCCTTACTCCGCTGATAAACACGCAAAACTCAACAGTGTGGTTGCCAGTCAACGGCGCGTATCCATCGAACGCACCGCCCTGAGCATCCGTGAACTCCTAGAAGCCAATATTGGAGTTGAGGCCATCATCACAGAAAATGCCACCAATCGGTACCCGGCAACCATCGTCGGTTTTCCCACCCGCAGTTCTGAAGAGCTGGCCAAAACCAGCCCGCCTAATTCCCCGGAAAAACTTCCCGAGCTCAGCCATGTGATATTACTGAAAACAACGGAAGGAGTGAAAGCAGTCAATGTCGACCGCATTCAGGACGTCACCTTCAAGGAAATGAAGAAGTCGACCGCCGCCGCCGAAGAATTTCGCAATCTCCTGATACTTAAACTGGATTGGGGAAATCACAAAGCTTCGAGCGAGGCCGAGGTCGGATTGCTTTATCTACAAAAGGGCGTGCGCTGGATTCCAAGCTACAAAGTAACCATCGATGGAAACGGCAAGGCACTGATTCGTCTGCAAGCCACATTGATCAATGAGTTAATGGATTTTGAAGATGCGAATGTCAATCTGGTGGTGGGCGTTCCTACGTTTGCCTTCAAGGAAACCATCGACCCGATTGCCCTGCAGGAAACCGCTGCGCAACTATCGCAATTCTTCCAGACTCAACCGGGCGGAAATCTTGGTAATAATGCATTGGCCGCAAATTTCAGCAACTCCATCATGACTCAGCAGGGTTATCGCGCATCGGATTATCGTTCTACGGGTGACCAGGATGCTTCTGACTCCGCTCCTGATGCAGATGCTTCCAAAAACGAAGATCTCTTTGTTTTCAATGCCGGTCACCTGACTCTCAAAAAAGGAGAGCGCATGGTGGTGCCCATTGCCGAGTTCACCATTCCCTACGAGGATGTCTTCACCCTTGAACTGCCGTTTGCCCCGCCACCCGAGCTCAGTCGCAATAATAATGGTCAGCAACGGGAACTCTCCCGCCTGCTCAATGCCCCCAAGGTGATCCATAAAATCCGTTTATCCAATAAGAGCCATTACCCTCTGACGACCGCCCCGGCCTTAATCCTTCGCGATGGAAAAGTCCTTTCCCAAGGTATGATGACCTATACCGCCATTGGGTCGGAGAGCGATCTGACAGTTACCACAGCCGTTGAAATATTCGCCAAAAAATCTGACATCGAAACCGGCCGCAAGAACGACGCCTTGGTTCTCGAAGGAAATCACTATGTGCGTGTCGATCTGGCCGGTAAAGTCACACTGGTTAATCACCGCAAAGAGCCCGCCAGGTTGGAAGTGACCCGTTACGTGCTGGGCAATGTGGATTCCGCTAATCGTGACGCGAAGGTTGAGAAACTGGGTGGCTTTGAAGATGAAGAATCAGGGGTGGCGCGCCCTGGCTGGTATTATTCCTACGGCTGGCCTGACTGGTGGAACCACATGAATTCAGTGAGTCGCATGACTTGGAAATTTGAGATGACGCCCGGCGAGCGTGTCGAACTGGGATACAAGTGGAATTATTTTTGGCGCTAGAGGAAGATGGAAATGGGAACAACGGCAGAGCTGACCGCTCTGCCGTTTTCTTTCCTCCAGACATGTTCACCCTTGAGTTTGCCGTGAGTTTCTCTTAACAACAGTTCATGAACTCGGGGCCGAACGAACCGGAGTGGCACTATCTGCAGCACACAAAGGTGCGCGGACCAGTTTCGATGGAGGAGCTTTCCGCTCTCATGGCTGCTGGGACTGTCTCTGAAGACACCCTCGTCGCTGCCAAGGGTTCGAGCCAATGGCAATCCATCGGCGAGGTTTTGAATGACTATCGCGCCGGCCGGTTCGTGGGGCCGGACCTGCCACCTTTGCCTGGCACCGCAACTGTTCGACCGAAGAGTTTACTGGATCAGATTGGCGAGACGTTGAACCAGGTCGCCGGCACAGAAAAACTGGAAGGCTTCAGCCTGAGTGGAATATTCTCGGAAACTTTTAAAAAGCGCACGGTTGCCGAGATGGAGGAGTATCTGATTGTTGGCACCCCAACCACGACGCCAAAAATCGCGGAGGTGGAAACCGGCTGGCCCAAGCCCTGGCTCTTTGCGCGGTTCCTGCTTATTTTTGGTGGTCTTTATTTGGGCTTTGTCCTGACATTCAAAGCCTTCGCGAATCTCAGCCTCGTTCCCGGGCTTATTTTAATGGGGACCTCCACGGTGCCAATCGCCACACTCATTTTATTCTTCGAACTGAATACGCCTCGCAATATTTCCTTTTATCGTCTGGTGGTATTGATGGGATTCGGCGGCATGGCTTCCATGTTTATCTCGCTCATTGGATATGATTTTGGCCATTTGAATTGGCTGGGAGCTTCCAGCGCGGGCATTGTGGAGGAACTTGGCAAACTGGCCGCGCTTATTCTCATCATTCGAAGCCCGCGTTATAAATACATTTTAAATGGCATGTTGTTTGGGGCGGCAGTCGGGACCGGTTTCGCTATCTTCGAAAGTGCCGGCTTTGCGCTGAGCGTTCTCGCCCAAGGCTATGGCAGCAAGGCCATGATGAATAATATTGAGTTCCGCGGCATATTGGCTCCGCTGATGCATATTGCCTGGACTGCGATGGTCGGTGCCGCCCTCTGGCGGGTAAAGAGGGACCAGCCCATTACCCTGCCAACCTTGCTTAATCCGCGATTTTACAAAGTGCTGCTGGTAGCCATGGTTCTGCATATGATTTGGAACCTTCACCCGGGAAATTCCGGAGCTTCCGACTTCTTTAAAGATTTTTTACTGGGAACCGCCGCCTGGTTTATCATCTGGGGCCTCGTCCAACAAGGACTGCGCCAGGTGCGCGACGAGCAGCGCGAGGCTGCTTCTGCCGAAATCGCGGTTCGATCCATGGCGACTCCAACTGTTGTTGAGCCGCCATCACCTCCATCTCTGGAAACAAAAATCTAGTTTTTGCCCGTCTGCTGCTGAAACATACAACTCAACTCGATTGAAGACTTTTCCCAGGAACCAAAGTATTGCCCGGCTGCTTCTAGCCTTGCTTCTCCTCTCCTACGCGATCGTCTGCACAGCAAAAGATCACCAGGAATGTGAATTAAGGGAGGGAGGCATCGTTCGAGGTCCAAAAACTCAGAAGCGGATTGCTTTGGAATTTACGGGCCACACCTTTGCCGAAGGCGCTCCGATCATTCTGGATCAACTCGCAAAACATCAGGCCAAAGCATCTTTTTTTCTTACCGGTGCCTTTGTCACGAATCCGGAATTCGAGCCTGTGGTGAAGCGAATCATCAAAGAAGGACATTACCTGGGGCCGCATTCAGACAAGCACCTCCTCTATTGTCCTTGGGATGGCCCTAAAAAGACTCTCGTTTCCAAAGACCAGTTCGCTTCAGATCTGGAGAATAATCTCAACAAAATCCAAAAACACGGGCTGAAGCGTTCTCAAATCCGCTATTGGCTGCCAGCATATGAATGGTACAACGAGGAGATTGTTGATTGGAGCAGGGACAAGGATTTAACGCTCGTGAATTTCACACCCGGCACACGCTCGAATGCCGATTACACAGGAGATAAGGACAAAAATTTTGTGCCTTCCAAAACCATTCTCGAAAGTATCATCAAAAAGGAACAGCAGGACCCAAACGGGTTAAATGGATTTTTGTTGCTGCTGCACGTTGGTGTTGGGCCAAATCGCACGGATAAGATGAGCGACCACTTCGGTGAATTGCTGGATTATCTGAGCAGCAAAGGTTATCAATTCGTGCGCATTGACGAACTTTTGGATAAAAAAGTGGAGAACTAACAAGACAGGATTAACAAGATTAACAGGATTTTTAACTATGGAAACGGATGAATTGACAGGGAAAATAATTGGGGCGGCAATGAAGGTTCATCGAGTGCTTGGGACCGGATTTGTGGAATCTGTTTACGAGAAGGCTCTCTTACACGAATTCAGAAAAGAGGGCGTTTGCGTGGAAAGCCAAAAGCCGTTACTTGTTTATTACGATGGCATCGTCGTTGGGGAATTTGTTGCTGACATTATCGTGGAGAAACGAGTTGTGGTCGAACTAAAGGCAATCCAATGTTTAGGGCAAATCCATGAAGTCCAAACTGTTAATTATCTGACGGCGACGAAACTGGATACAGGATTGTTAATCAACTTTGGGGCCGCCAGTTTGGAATTCAAGAGAAAGTTCCGCACGAACCCATCAGCCAACAAACCTTTTTCGTTGTAATCAAATCCTGTTAATCTTGTTAATCCTGTCTGAAACTCTGTCTCATTATCATGAACTGGAGCATTTGCCGCAATTTGTTCAAAAACGTTGGTCTTTTGATTTCTTTCTCCACCGTTTTTGTAACTGTTTCGCTTCATGCGGAAATCTACATTCGCGTTAATCAGGTCGGTTATCAAACCCAGGACATTAAATCTGCCATGGCGTTTGGTTCGGAAAGCTTGCCGGAAACATTTTCCGTCGTGGAGCAGGGGAGTGGTAAAGCCGTATATCAAGGCAAGCCAGCCAGCATTGCTGGCAAATGGGGACAGTTTACCAATCACGCCGAACTCGATTTCTCCTCTGTCAAAAGCCCTGGTTGCTATGTTCTGCAAATGGGTGACGCCAAATCTCAACCCTTCTCCATTGCAGCCAATACCTTCGGCGAACTGCCGGACGAGTTGCTCGAGTTCATGCGTCAGCAGCGTTGTGGCTACAATCCGTTTCTGGATGTTGTCTGTCACCGCATGGATGGCCGGACGGCTTTTGGTCCCATGACCAATGGCACTTACATGGATGCTCATGGCGGCTGGCACGATGCGGGAGATCTCCTCAAATATTTGCTCACTTCCGGCAACGCTACCGCTCAAATGTTGCTCGCGTACAAGCTCAATCCACACTGTTCCCAGGATCACTTCAACGCACTCGGCCAGCCGGGCACCAACGGCATTCCGGATGTTTTGGATGAAGCGCATTGGGGATTGGAATGGATGCTACGTTTGCACCCGGCCCCTGATCAACTGTACCATCAAGTCGCCGATGATCGCGACCACACCGGATTCCGTTTGCCACATGAGGAAATTGCTGATTACGGTTGGGGCAAGGGAAGTTATCGAGTGGTTTATTATGCCGATGGCAAGCCACAAGGGTTGAAGCAATATAAGAGCGAGTCAACTGGTATTGCCAATCTTGCTGGACGCTACGCTGCCGCCATGGCTTTGGCCTATCAAATTTGGAAAGACGATGCTCAGCAAAAAGAATTTGCTGAGCGTTGCTTAAAAGCTGGTATTGAAGTTTATCAACTTGGTCGCGCGAAGGAAGGCGTGCAACAAGGTAATTCCTACAGCGCGCCCTATCGTTATGCCGAAACCACCTGGGCAGATGACATGGAATGGGGTGCAGCCGAACTCTTTCGCGCCACTGGCAAGAAGTATTATCTCAACGACGCCAAACGTTACGCCACGATGATTCAATCCGAGTCCTGGATGGGCCAGGAGCAGACAGGCCATTATCAATATTATCCTTTCATGAATGTCGGCCATTTCGCGCTTTATGATTCGGTCGATAAAAAATTCAAAAAAGTTTTAGCCGGTTACTATCGCGACGGCATCGAACGTTGTATGGGCATGGGACAAAGAAGTCCCTATCGCATCGGGGTGCCCTTCATCTGGTGCTCCAATAACCTGACGACCGCCCTGGCCACCCAGATTTTGATGTATGAACGCATGACAGGTGACCTGCGCTATCATCGCTTTATGCTTGCCCAAAGAGATTGGCTCCTCGGACGTAATCCATGGGGCATCTCCATGTTTACCGGGATTCCTGAAAAAGGGGTTTATCCGCACGACGTGCATCTGCAGACCACGAAACTCACCGGTCGCTCCGTCCGTGGCGGGTTGGTCGATGGCCCGGTTTACAATCGGATCTTCAAGAGTTTAAAAGGCGTTTACATTAATGAACCGGATCCTTTTGCACCGTTTCAAGACGAACTGGCGGTTTATCACGACAGCATTCATGATTATTCCACCAATGAACCGACCATGGATGGCACTGCCTCGGCGGTTTTATTATGGGCCATATGCGCTGCACAGAATTGACTAAAAAAGGCCCTCTTTCGCATTGATTGCAGGAAGGGTGCTTCCTAGACTCGCAACCTTGGTTTCAGAGCAATCAATGGATTGGCTCGCCTTTTTGTGCTGATGATTTGCCTTAACTAAATTTATGTCCGATGCCCTGAATATTTTTGATTTGGAAAAGTTGGCCAAGGAGAACTTGCCACCGACTGCCTATGATTATTATTCCAGCGGAGCCTGGGATGAAGTCACTCTGCGCGAGAACTGTAACGCTTTCAACCGCATTCAGGTGCATTACAAGGTCATGGTCGATGTCAGCAAACGTGATCTCACCACCACTGTTTTAGGGCAGAAAGTTTCGATGCCCATTTTGCTCGCGCCGACCGCCTTTCACAAACTGGCTCATCCCGATGGTGAAGTGGCCACAGTGCGAGCTGCTGGTGCCTCCAATACAATCATGACGCTGAGCAGTCTCTCGACCACCAAGGTCGAGGAAGTGACTGCCGCGGCGAAGAGCCCGGTCTGGTTTCAACTCTACATCAACAAAGACCGTGGATTTACTCGTGATCTTGTCGCCCGGGTAAAAGCGGCTGGCTGCAAGGCACTAATGCTGACCGTCGACACGCCGGAATGGGGCCGCCGTGAACGCGATGTGCGCAACTGCTTCCATCTACCTCCCGGACTGAGTGCCATCAATTTGATTCCTTCCAATGAACGCGGCGAATTTATCGGGCAACACGGTGCGGGCATGGGCCAGGCGTTTACCTGGATGTTGGACCCATCATTGACCTGGAAAGATGTGGAGTGGCTCCGGTCGATCACTGATTTGCCGATTATCGTCAAAGGGGTCTGCCGCCCCGATGATGCGGAGTTGGCCATTCAGCATGGAGTCAGTGCAGTTCTCGTTTCCAATCACGGCGCTCGTCAAATGGATACCGCACCCGCCACCATCGAAGTGCTGCCTGCCATTGCGGAACAAGTTGCTGGACGCGTGCCTGTGCTGTTGGACGGAGGCATTCGCCGCGGCTTGGATGTATTCAAGGCCTTGGCACTTGGAGCAACGGCTGTTCAAATTGGCCGACCTGTGCTGTGGGGTCTGGCGAATGGCGGCCAGCAAGGTGTGCAAACTGCCCTGGAGTTGCTTCGTAAAGAGTTGGATCTGGCCATGGCCCTGGCGGGTTGTCCCGATATCGCCAGCATCAAGCGTGACTTCGTGAAGGTTCCGAACCGGCACTTTTAACCAAAGTTCACTTACCGCGGCCGAACCAAAATTTCTTCCACGATTGCGCGGGAGGGAAGATTGATTGCCAGCATGACGCAGGCGGCGATATCTTCACTATGCAACATTCTGGCGCGTGCTTCGGCTGCCGGCGGATTGGGACGTTTGTCCAGCAGTGGAGTGTCAATGTCGCCCGGAAAAATCGCACAGGCACGAATCCCATTCGCCCGCTCCTCGGCATTGATCGATTGCGTCAACCCGGCAAGACCAAACTTGGACATTACATAGGCCGGGCCGGCTTTGGCGCTGGCCTGCTTCGCGGCATCAGAGACAACATTCACAATCGTGCCGGATTTCTGCTCACGCATTCCGGGCAGAAATGCTTGAACGCAATAATACGCGCCGTTCAAGTTGGTATCGATCATCTGATGATAATCCTTGAGTGAAAGCTCCTGGAGACTGCGCTTGGGTGCGTTGGTCCCGGCGGCGTTGACTAAAACTTCAACTGCGCCGAGCTTCTGCATGATCTCCCTGGCCGACTGCTCCACATTCGTGCTGTTGCCAATATCGCAAGGCATGGCGAGGAGGTTGCCGGACATCTGGCCTGCTTTGGAAATGGTTTGAGTCAGCGTTTCCACGCGGCGTCCGATGATCGCCACGCGCCAGCCTTCCTTGGCGAGCGCCAGAGCGACCGCTTCACCGACGCCACTGCCTGCTCCTGTCACCACCGCTGTCTTGCTCATAAGTTACCTGACTTGTTCAATGTTTACCCAACGCTTTTCGTTTGTTGAAACCACGGTCGCATCCATTACGGCCTGTGCCTGTGCTCCTTCAAGGAATGAAGGGACACAAGGACGTTGTTGCACGATGGCTTGGATGAACTCCATATCCTGATCGTAGCGGAAAGTCATGATTGGATCGCCAGCATGCGGGTCTCGTTTCGAACCAGGCCACTTTAGGAATTCCGTGGGAACCGGCACTGTGTGCAAACTGGTTTCACCTTTTTTAGAAATCTGCAGTTCCAGCGGACGCTCCAATTGGAAGACCAGGGTGCCTTCAGTGCCATTCACTTCGCAGTAGTCCTGGCTCTTGCCGCTTTCGCCGCGACCGGTGGCCACTTTGCTACTTTCGAGAACTCCCGTCGCATGGTTCCGCTGAAACTCAGCCATGATGGCCACCCAATCCTCAAGGTCTGAAACTTGTCCATCCCGCACATCGTGATAGCGCCGCATGTCAGCAACCAGGCGCGTCATGGGACCAACCAGCAGGTGCGCATAATCAATGCGATGCGACAACATATCCCCCAATTCACCGGTGCCTGCCAGTTTGGCAATCTGACGCCAACCGACAGCGCGCGTCCCCCAATCCTGCAAGCGGCAGGAGCGAAAATGATAAGGTTCACCAATAAATCCTGACTTCACCATGTGCGCCATGTAACGCATGGCCGGAACAAAACGGTAAGTGAAAGCCGTCATATGTCGCACACCAGCTTTTTCAGCCGCATCCAGCATGGCTTTCGATTCGGCGAAATTCATGGCAATCGGCTTTTCACAAAGCACGTGTTTGCCGGCATTGATGGCCGCCAGCGCAATCGGAGCGTGGGTGAAATTCGGCGTCGCAATAATCACGGCGTTCACCTCTTCCCGATTGAGCATGTCGAGATAATTTGTAAAGGCTGCCGAAATGCCGGTTTGTTGCACTGCTTTCTGAAGCACCTCAGCATTCGTATCGCATAAGGCGACGAGTTTTGCTTCGGGACACAGTGCCAGTCCAGGAAGGTGGTTTTGCAACGCAATCCCACCACAGCCGATCATGCCTACGCCAATCTGTTTCATATCTTTTTCCTTAATGAGAATGGTCCAACACAATGACAGGTGCGGCGGATTGGCAAAGAAAAAAGTAAACTCATCAGTGTCACAATCCGCTTTAAACTGGTGAACGTCACGCTAAGATGCCCTCGAATGAAAGCCGAATTTCAGACACGCCGCCAATTTGCCAGTGATAACAATTCGGGAATTTGTCCCGAAGCCTTTGCCGCCCTGGCTGAAGCAAATCGTGGTCATGCACCCGGTTATGGCAACGATCCCTGGACTGCCAAGGCCTCCGACATGATCCGGGATGTATTTGAAACCAAGTGCGAAGTGTTTTTCGTTTTTAACGGAACAGCCGCCAATTCCCTAGCGCTCGCTTCATTGTGTCAATCCTATCACAGTATCCTTTGCCACGAGCATGCTCATGTCGAAACGGCTGAGTGTGGTGCTCCTGAATTTTATTCCAACGGCAGCAAGGTCCTCCTTTTGTCGGGGAAGGACGGCAAAATTGAATCCAAGGCAATTGAAGGCGCCGTGATGAAGCGAACCGATGTTCATTACCCTAAACCGCGTGCTCTGAGCATCACCCAGGCGACCGAAATGGGAACCATTTATTCCCTGGATGAGTTGCACAAAGTCATCGATACCGGTAAACGCTTTGGCCTGCGTGTGCACATGGATGGCGCCCGTTTCGCCAATGCGGTTGCTTCGCTTGGTGTCAGCCCCAAGGAGATCACCTGGCAGGCGGGAGTGGACGTCCTCTGTTTCGGTGGCACAAAGAACGGCATGGCAGTGGGTGAAGCGGTGGTTTTCTTTGATACAGAACTGGCAAAGGAATTTGATTACCGCTGCAAACAAGCCGGCCAACTCGCTTCCAAGATGCGCTTCCTCTCGGCTTCATGGGTTGGCATGTTGCAGAATGACGCCTGGTTGCGTCACGCGCGCCATGCGAACTCGATGGCGAAACGTCTGGAGACAGCTCTTGCAGGGATACCTAAACTCAAGATTTCATTCCCCTGCGAAACAAACGGCGTTTTTGTAAGGATGCCCCAAGCCGTCATCAAAGGCTTATACGAAAAAGGCTGGAAATTTTATACCCACGTCAGCCCCGATGATGCCCGTCTCATGTGCAGTTGGGACACCACCGAAGAAGACGTGGATGCGTTTGTAGCGGATGCAAAGAGCCTGGCTGAAAAGCTCTAATCAGCCGTCATTTCCAATTGCATCGACTGGACAGCCTTCTTTCACCTCAAGTGCGGCATTGATTTGGTTGTTGGTGATGGGTTGATGGTGCACAATATTCTGAGTTCCGTCCGGGCTTTCGCGAAAACTCGCGGGCGCGTATTCGCTGCAAAGTCCACATTGAATGCAGCTTGTGTCGACATACCAAGGGCCAGGAACATTCTCAGGATGTCGCTCTTTTAAGTTTGCCATAATTTTCTTTGTATAGTTTTCAAACCAGCTTCTGGAGCCTACTCGTGGAAGGTATTTGCTAAAAATTCATTAATGGCATTAAAATGATGCATTATATGAATGAGTTTCTGGCCAAGTCTCCCTTTGATTTATATGAGCTCAATCTCTTTCATCTGGTTGCCCGGCGCAGCAGTTTCACCAAGGCGGGACAGGAGGCTGGTTTAACGCAAAGCGCCATTACCCGCCAGATCCGTGGCATGGAAGATCGGTTGGGAATTACTCTATTCGAGCGTACCACCCGCCACGTAAAGTTAACGAGAGCCGGGGCAAGATTGTTTGAAAAGTCGGATGCGTTATTGGCAGAGGTAAACGGCACGATACGGGAACTCCAAAGAGACTTTGAACTGGTCCCTCAAACGATACGAGTTGGCATCTCACGCTCAATTGGATTCGCTTACCTACCCGGATTCTTCTTTGCCTTCCGGAGAAAGTTTCCTGGAGTTCAAATCCAGTTGGCCCAGGAACCCAGCAGAACGTTACTTCAAAACGTGGAGCAGAACGAATTGGATGTGGCCCTGCTTTCACCTCCGCCACACTTGCCGCGCGGTTTGAAGATTACCCATCGATTCAATGACGACTTCACAATCATTGCTCCGCCTCAACTGCAGTTGCCCCGAAAAGGAAAGCAGATCGATTTAATCAAGACCGGGAAATTGCTTATGACTCAACGCTGGATATCGATTGACCGTGAGTGCAATACAGGCAAGCGCATGCACCATTGGCTGGCAAAGAATGACTTGCGAATTGAGCCGGCCATGGAACTGGACAATTTCGACGTCATCGTCAATCTGGTTTCGCTCGGAATGGGTGTAAGTCTGGTGCCTCATCGGGTGCTGCCGATTTATTTTAACCGGCGTGCGGTGCAAAAAATATCTCTAAAGGAAAAGTTTTCTCGTGAGCTGGTTGTCGTGGTTAGAAAGAACCGAAAGCAAGCCGAGTATTTAACAAATTTCGTGGAAAACATTCTTTTCTAGCAGGCCAAGCGCCTACTCACGCAGCCTTTGCCTCAATACCTGCCATCAGACGCATTAAATTCGTCTGAGAAAAATCCTGGCGGGCAAGTTCTCCCGCGATGTCGCCCTGCCGCATGACGATGATCCGGCGGCTGAGGTTCATAACCTCAGGCAGCTCGGAGGAGATCACCATCAGGGCCAATCCCTGGCAGGCGAGTTCGTCAAGCAGGTGATGGATTTCAGCCTTCGCTCCGACATCGACGCCCCGTGTCGGCTCATCAACAATCAATACTTTGCATTGCCGGGCAAGCCATTTGGCCAGGGCAATTTTTTGTTGGTTTCCCCCGCTAAGGCCGGCCACGGGTGCGTCAATCGAAGGCGTTTTGACATGCAACCGGTCCACATAGCCTTGCACCATCGAGCGTTCTTGGCCTTGTCTCACAAAACCCAGTTTGCTCAATCGGTTTAAAATCGTAAGCGACGTGTTTTCCCGGCAGTTCATCGTGAGCACCAGTCCCAGTCGCTTGCGATCTTCCGGCAATAAACCAATTCCCATCTTAAGAGCGGCGACCACTGATCTCAGTGCCAATTCCTTCCCATGAATGAAGACTTTGCCCGTCGCATTTTCATCCAGGCCAAAAATCGCCTGTGCCACTTCGCTGCGACCCGCGCCAATCAATCCGGCAAAACCAAGAATTTCTCCGGCACGCAGCGTGAAGCTGATATCCTTGAATTTCCCCGGCGAACACAGGTTCTCCACTCGCAGCAACTCCTCACCCAGGTCCTTATGCAAATGCTGCGAGGTGTATTGCTTCACTTCCCGGCCAACCATCTGCTGAATCACGCGTTCTGGATTTGTCGCAGGGATCGGCTCGGTCGAAACATGTTTGCCATCCCGCAAAACCGTGATGTGATCACATAACCGGAACAACTCCTCCATGCGATGCGAGACATAGATGATGGTGATTCCGCGCTCTTTAAGTTTTGCGAGCAGTTGAAATAAATTTTCACTTTCGTGCAATGAGAGCGAACTCGTCGGCTCATCCATCACTATGATCTGAGCCTTCGTTCCCAGCGCCGCTGCAATTTGAACCAATTGCTCCTGACCGGTGGAAAGCTCATTGATCGGGAGATCAACATTAATATCGCAATCAATTTCAGCCAGCATGGCTCGCGCCAGTTTGCGCATCTTTGTTTTATCGAGCCAGCCGGCATGGCGGGGTAAATCGCCGAGGCAAAGATTTTCCGCCACGCTCAGGTTCGGACAAAACGCCAGTTCCTGATGCACCATCGCAATTCCAAGGTGGCGGGCCGCCAAAGGATTCGTGGGGCAAATGGGCTGGCCTTCCAGCACCATTCCGCCCTCATCAGCCGTGTACACACCGGCAAGAATTTTTCCTAAAGTACTCTTGCCGGCCCCGTTTTCGCCGATGAGCGCATGACAACTGCCTCGCTCAATTTCAAAACTCACCTGGTCAAGCGCCTGCACGCCGGGAAATCGCTTGTTGATATTTTGAAAAGCGAGATAGGCCATGGATTAAGATTTGGCTGCGAGTTGTTCGCGCATCCAGCCTGGCCGATTGGTGGTGATGCCATCCACTCCCGCTTCCGCCTCAGCCTTCGCCACGATCGGATCATCGACTGTCCAGGTGTAAAGCTTCAGTCCGGCGGCATGAACCTTGTCCACAAACTGCTTGTCAATCGGGAATCCCTGATTGAGATCAAGACCATCCAGCTTGGCTGCCTTGCTCTTTGCAATCAAATCTTCCACCGGCGGAAACACCTTCTTTTTGTCGGCCTGCACCAGCCAATTAACCTCAAGATTGGGAAATTTCTCCTTGGCTGCCTGCATCGTTTCATAACCGAAACCAATGATCACCGTTTGCTCGGGCTTCTTCCCCGCCTTTTTTAGCACATTCGCCAATTCAGGTAGAACTTCCGGCCCACACTTGATTTCGATAAACAACCGCTTCCCATCGGGAATCAAGGCAAGCACTTCCTCCAGCAGGGGAATCTTCTCGGAAAATCCCTTGCCCTGCCACTTGCCCCACTTGCCAATATCCAGGGCGCGCAACTCCTCCAGCGTATGTTCGGAAACCTTTAGCTTCTCACCACCGGTGCGGGCCATATCATAATCATGCATGACAACGACCTTGCCATCCTTGGTCAGATGAATGTCGAGTTCATCCGCGTCAGCATTTTGTTTGTACCCCAGTTTGAACGACGACAGCGTGTTCTCCGGCGCATCAAAGGACGCGCCACGATGACCGACAATCTGAGCAGCAAATGTGGACGACGACATACAGAGACTGGCAACAAGCACAGTATTAAATAGAGTCTTCATTTTAATAAATTCAACGATGTTCCAGAATTAACTATTTATTTTGGCAACCACTTTTCCCAGTTCTTGGCGAAAGCATCAACGTTTTCCTTCGTGACCGGAATCAACGGGCTCACATCCTTCACATTCTCCGGATTTTTCTTCAGATGAATCTTGTTGATGAGATGTTCCGTGGAGCGATAGCCCCATTCATAAACCTGTTGGGCCAATAAAATCTGAACATGGCCGCTCTTAAGATAGGCCAGTTCAGCGGGCAGGGCATCCACTGACACACACTTAATCGTACCGGCCTGCCACTTCAAAGCGTTGTCGGTGAACAGGGGCCAGCCACCAATCATTGCCCAACCGGTGATGTCTGGATTTGCCTGCATCACTTGTTCGACTTTTGCAGCCGCATCCTGCGGAGTTTCCTTGTGGTAATACGTGTCGCGAATGGTGATGCCTGGATATTTTTTGGCCGCATTCTTCACCCCTTGAACGCGCTTCTGCAGGTTGGGCGCATTTTGGTTTCCCGCCAGGATTGCAATGACACCTTTCCCTCCCATCACCTTCGCCAATTCCTCCATCACCTGTTCGCCGCACTTGATGTCGTCCACGCCATACGTAACAAACCGCTTGCTTGCTGGCGCATCGGAATCGAACGTGGCCACCGGCACGCCATTCTTTACCGCCGAATTAATCGCATCGGTCAACTTGTTCGCATCCGAGCAACTCACCGCAATGCCGTCCGCGCCCGCCAGCACCAACTGCTCAATTGCCTCCGCCTGTTTCTGCGCATCCTCCTCGTTAGGCGTGCGCCAATCGATCTTGATATTAATGTCGTATTTTTTGCCTAGCTCCTTGGCGGCATCCACTGCGCCAACACGCGCCGCCTGGAACACCGGGTTGCCTTGCGACTTGGCGACGAGCCCGATTGTGTAAGACTTCTTCGTCTGTGCGTGCGTGCTTAGGGCGAGGCCCAGCATGAGTGTGGTGGTGAGCAGATTCTTTAGCATAAATTGTTTGGTTATCTTTAGGTTTGCTGATGGTTTAAAAGTATTTCAATTCCGATCCGACTTGATAGTTGGCGACGAACCCTGGCTCCTGGCCCGCCGCCGTGCCCTGAAGTTCATTATCAGGCCCGTCAAAAAGCCGCCTATAAGCACTGCTGCGAAAAAACAGAGCAGGAAGAGTACGATTTTCATGCGAAGTTATTGTTGGGAGTTTGGTTTGTCGCATGATAACTCGCTCATTTTGAATGCGAAAGCAACCGACGCTTCGCCAGTAAATTGTTCAATTGATCCAGCACCACCGCCACAATTACGACAATCCCCATGATTATTTGGCTGTAATTCTGGTCGATCTGCAAAATCACAATGCCAGTTGTAATCAGTTGAATCACCAACGCTCCCAGCAATGCCCCCAGCGCCGACCCTTTGCCACCCGCCAGACTCGCGCCGCCCACCACCGCCGCCGCAATCACATTCAGCTCGTAACCCTGGCCATCGCCGGAGGTCGCGCCGCCGTAATAGCCAATCGAAAGCAATGCCGCTATCCCCGCCGTCAAACCGGAAATGATGTAAACACTCAGCTTCACCCGGTTCACCTGGATGCCGCTGAATTTGCTGGCTAATTCATTGCCGCCAATTGCGTAAACCCTCCGTCCCGTCGCCAATCGTGCCAGATAAATCCCGCCCACGATTGTCACAATGATCATCACCACCAGCGGCACCAGGCTGAGTCCGTCACCGATTTCCCACCGAATCAGGTCGCGAAACGCCTGGGGAAACCCGCCAATCGATTGGCCTTTGGTAATCACGAACGCAACGCCGCGCAAAATCGCCATCGTCCCCAGTGTGATGATGAATGGATGTACCCGCAGCGCCACAATCATTCCGCCGTTCAGAAATCCGCACAGCACCGCTGTTCCCACACAAGCAAGCATACCCAGCGATACACTTATCCAGGGTGAAAGTCCGGCATGCGCTCCCTCCGGCCCGCACCGCTGCAGCACCAATGCCCCCAACACCGACGCCAGCGCATAGATCGCACCCACCGAAAGATCAATCCCGCCGGAAATAATGACGAAGGTGGCCCCCACCGCCATGATTGCAATGAAGCTCGTATCCTTGGCCACCTGCGCCAGATTCTGAGCATTTAGGAATTTATTCTTCTCCACCAGCACCGGCTCTTTGTCGCCGCTTTCATTCGTGCGGAAGACCCGCACCCGTTCCCCCTCGGCATTGGTTTCGAACTTGGGCACCTTCACACTACCGCCAAAAACCGTCAACAACACCCCCAAAAGCAAAATCACTACGAGCAATCCGCCTTCTTGCAAGCGAAGTCTGCGCGAGCGCACCGGTGTTGCCGGGCTGTTATTGGCACTCATGTGATTGGCCCTATACTATCAAAGGCCCCGTCTACAACGCAAGGCTCCGCCGCTTGGGCCTACGAGGAAACGCATCTGAATGCCGTCGCAATCCCGCGCAAAAATCACCAGGTGTTGGAAATTGCCGCAACTCCGAAATTCTGCGACGGCCGATGTGTCACCAATAGAAACCCCCCTGAGAGAAACCACTCTGAGCCAAATAATCAAACGACTTGGCGTGACGCAAAATAAAATACCCTTATTGAAAGCGAGCAATAAGGGTATTTTAGAAACGATTGGACTCCGTGTCGAGAGAAATGGTGTGGCGGCAAACATTCTGAAAGGAGAACCCATTTGGATGCGTCTGCCCTGGTTTGGGTCTGCCAACAATCCTTCGTGACTGCCCGTTGGCAGACGACTTGTCCTCCATTGGATTTGTCACTCGTCAGGAAATTATTTCTCCGACCTTTGACAAAAACCAAGCTTAAGTCCTCCTCTTTGGTAGGGAAACTCCTACCGTCAAAAATTTTTCGCTAGTCACCCACCAATGCGAAGTTCCAACGGAGGAAATAACGAAGTAGAAAGGCCGGGCTGTCCCCGGATGCCACTAATGGCTCCGGTCCGCTAATGTGCGGGCTTATGTCTTCGTTCCAATATTACGTTAATCGCGAAAGAGAGGTTTCAAATGAAATCAGTCTGGTTAAAAAAAATCGCCCTTATCACCCTTGTTGTGTCCGTGTCAGCATTCAGTGCTTATGCCGATAAAGCCGACACGATGCACAATGGCGTTGAGATGAAGGATGGCAAAATGATGGTCGTGAAGGATGGCCAGGCCACGCCCATGGATCAGGACATGACCATGTCCGACGGCACGAAAGTCACCAAGGACGGCACCGTCGTGATGAAGGACGGCAAGACCAAAACGCTCAAGGACGGCCAGATGGTCAGCATGGATGGCAAAATGATGAAGGTGAAGGGTGAGCACATGATGATGCACGACGGCGTCATGATGAAAGACGGCAAGATGATGGTCATAAAGGATGGCCAGGCCACACCCATGGATCAGGACATGACCATGTCCGACGGCACCAAGGTCATGAAAGACGGCACGGTCATGACGAAGCATGGAAAAAGCAAAACGCTAAAAGACGGCCAGATGGTCACCATGGATGGCAAAACGATGAAAATGAAAGAGCAATAGTCAGCGGTTCATTGGTCTCCAATCGCGCCCTTGAATTGCGACTCGTACTCTTCGGTCTCAGCCGCCGGGTTGAATTGGCCGCGAACGCGGGGATCGAATTGTGAAACGTCTCGTTAAAAAACATCCGTTGGCCATTCGTTGGTTCCACTGGATCAACTTCCCGCTCCTGACCCTCATGATCTGGAGCGGCTTGATGATTTATTGGGCCGGAAGTGACGCACGGTTTTCCAACGGCGTCTACCGCATTGGTTGGGGGCAGACCACTCTATTCCATTTTTTTCCTGACGCTTTCTGGCGTGCTTTGGGCCTGCAATATCAGCTCGCGCGAGGAATGGCGTGGCACTTCTTCTTCGTATGGTTTTTTGCCATCAATGGTTTCTTATATGTCATTTACCTCCTTGTCTCAGGTGAATGGCGATTCCTGGTTCCGCAACGCCATGCACTCGTCGGGGCATTCCAGGTTCTCCTGCACGATCTGCATCTGCGCAAAACTCTGCCGCCATTCCTCAAATACAATCCCGCACAACGAATCGCCTACACCTTGATTATCTTGATGGGCGGTGCCAGCCTCGTGACGGGCCTGGCCATATATCGGCCTGTGCAATTGGGTTGGTTAACCGCCCTTTTAGGCGGCTATCAATGGGCGCGCTGGGAGCACTTCTGGCTCACCATGGGGTTCGTCCTGTTCTTTGTCATCCACGTCATTCAAGTGGTGCGGGCAGGATGGAACAATTTCCGGTCCATGGTGGCCGGTGTCGAAATCGAAGAGACCAAACCGGACCATGACAAACCCTGAGCCCAACCCTCACTCTGGCACTTCTGCAGAGGCCACCGAAGACGAACGTGTACATCGCGAAATGCGCCGACGTTCCCGCCGGGCATTCATCACAGCATTTCTGGCGGCCGGTGCAGGTTATGGCGGTTGGCGCTGGCTAATGAGCCGTCCCCATCTCGACAACCTGCCATCCCCCTTTCGCAAGATGCTGCAGTTGAATGAAAGGATCACCAGCAAGGTTCTTGATCCGAATCGGCGGATTCGCGAAGTCTCTGAGAATTCAGTCACGGCGGGCGGGCCTCGAGTCAACGGCGATATCGGCTTGAACAGCGATATTGATTTCGACAACTGGCGGTTGCAAATCGTCGGTACAAATCTGTCCTTTCGTCTGGACGATTTAAAAACACTTCCTTCCGTGAACCAGGTGACGCCCTTGAACTGTATTGAAGGCTGGACCACTGTGGCGCGTTGGACCGGGATACGCCTGGCGGACTTCGTCGATAAATTTTATCCAGCCGCTCGCAAGTATGCTTACGCCAGTTTGGCCACACCCGACGGACAATATTATGTCGGCCTGGATGCCCCCAGTGCCTTTCATCCACAAACTCTTTTATGCTATGAGATCAACGGCGAGCCATTGACCGTTTCGCACGGCGCTCCTCTCCGTCTCCTGATTCCCACAAAGTACGGAATCAAAAACCTCAAACGCATCGGCACTATTCACTTCACCGACAACCGCCCCCGCGACTACTGGGCCGAACAAGGCTACGACTGGTTCGCGGGGTTGTGATCGTCGAAGACACCGGTGCCGGTGAGCATTTCTGCTCGTTCCAATTCGCACGCGGCAAATGCGGCCCACGAGCGCATGTTGTCCATCCTTCAGGATGCCTCCGCGATCATGCTTGAACCCAAACCGGTATTGCCATCTGCCCCGAGTCCCAATCCCTCAATTGCCTCGACTCGCGTACGCGCCCCACGACTCGGATCCCCCATCACCGTGTTCTCCGCGACAGCCCGCAAACCAAAATTCTACTCACTTTTCAAAGCCACAGGAGTACAGAGAAGCATTGGGACAGTATCAGGGTTTTGAAATGAACGTGGAACAGTGGTAAGTCCCTGGAATTCTTCCAAGCTTACGTTGAGAATTCCATTGATTCAGTCTAATCTCCTGCCATTGCCACGAGCTAAACTATGAACCAAACCCGTCAAATCTCGCTGCTCGCCCTGACAATGCTTTCAATGAGCGTGCGATTCGTTGCCGCCGAAATCAACAAACCCTCCACGACTCCCACACCCACGGTTACACCGGCAAAGGCGCGTCCCAACATTCCCGAGATGATCGAGGCCGACGGCAAACTCCGCCTGAGCTTCGGTGACGAAAAAATGGTTCTCCCTCGAGGTTTGCAACCGTCGATGCTTCGCACCGCATCCGGTGCGTTGATAGTGCAGGCACAAATTCCTCAGAAACCGTTCCCGTCATCGCGCATGACTTATCCCTGGGCGATGGAAACCAGAATTTCACGGGACGACGGCAAAACCTGGACGCTCTTCCCGCTGAAGCCGAATGAAAATGGGGTGAACCTGGAAGGCGGCATCGTGCAACTGCGGGACGGCACCATCCTTGCCCTCGACACTTATATTTCGCCGGGCACGCATCCCGACGAAGGCATTGGACAACTTTACACCTCCACGAATGACTGGCGCACCTTGGAAGGCCCGCAGAATGTCACCTTCGATCTGCCAAACGCAGATTTCTATTGCTCCAAAGACGATGGTGGACACCCGCATGACGCGCAACGACTCCATCGCCGGATTCTCGAACTGCCCAGCGGCGATTTGTTGGCGACTTTTTACGGCTGGATCAAAGGCGACAAAACTCCCGCCACCTACATGCCCACCATGATGAAGTCGCGGGTGATACTGGTCCGCTCAACCGATCGCGGACAACATTGGAAAATGATCTCCACAGTGGCGGTCGATCCAACGATCGGCACTGAAGGCTTTGGAGAACCTGTCATTGTGCGATTGAGCAAGGGGCCAAATGCAGGGCGGTTAATCTGTCTCATGCGGACGGGCCGCGAATTGCGTGAAGCAATTTCCGATGACGAAGGCGTGACTTGGAGTCCGCATCAACCGCGCGTATTCGCTGGTCTAGATATCTATCGCACCGAACTCTGGGTCGATTGGCTCCGCAATTACAAAGGCTCGAAAGGACGGTTGCTGGACGAAAACAATCCCGATGACTTGCGGGGCGCGGTGGTGGATCCCGAACTGATTGAATTACGCAGTGGCTTGCTCGTCGCAGCCTTCGGAGTGCGCATTCCGCAGAAAGCCTGCTGGGCACATCCGGAACATTCCTGGAATGGCAATTATCTCGCCTTCAGCACCGACCACGGACAAACCTGGAGCAACGTGGTCCGCATGACCTCTGGAGTTTTGACAACCCACTACATGGCCGTGGAGGAAACGCTCACCGACAACAAACTCTTTGTAACCTACGACCTCGGCGGCTGGAGCAAGGGAATGAACCGCGACATCTGGGGTCGATTCGTGGAAGTTGCCATAAAGGCTCATTGAGTCAGCGGCACAATTGCTCCAAAAAGCAGCGATCTGCTTCCGGCACCGAAACCAGACGACTGTCTGCTCCGCCAACGTCCTCTGCCTATCATGGCGTCCACGTCCCTCAGTCAACCTCAACAGGTACATCTTCGCGAGTTTTCGCTCCCGTATGGAGCATCTCATCCAGCGTATTCAACAATGTTTCCGCAGTGTACGGCTTGGGCAAAAAATGTTTTGCGCCTGTGGCCATCGCCCTGGCCCGATGTTCCGAGGTGGACAGCCCGCTGACGGCGATGATCTCCACTGCTGGATTTATCTTTTTTAGCACCGGAATCAACACGGACCCGTCCATCACTGGCATAATCATGTCGGTCAACGCCAGTTTAATTTCATCCTTATGTTGAGCAAACACCGCCACGGCATCCGCGCCGTCCGCCGCGGTCAGGACGTTATAACCATAAGCTTCGAGAGTTTGTTTGGTGATCGTCCTCACCGATGCCTCGTCGTCTATGACCAAAAGCAATTCGCCACGTCCATGCGGCATCCGTGCCTCCTCAATTCCTGACGCGGCCAAATCCCGGGCAACTTTTGCCGGGAGCCAGACTTCAAAAGTCGATCCCTTTCCGGGCTCGCTATAAACGTTGATGAAACCACTGTGGCTTTTGACTATGCCGAGCGCGGTCGAAAGGCCGAGACCGGTTCCCTCGCCAACCTCTTTGGTGGTAAAGAACGGATCGAAAATCTTCTCTCGCATCTCCGGGGCTATGCCGGTTCCCGTGTCGGTGACTTTAATGACCACATACGAACCCGGTTTTGCTTGCAGGTTCATGGGCCTGTTGGCCGCATCAATCTCGATATTCTCAGCTGTGATTGTTAAATCGCCTCCCGACGGCATCGCATCACGGGCGTTGAGGCTCAGGTTGAGCATCACCTGGTGAAGTTGGGTCGGATCTCCGGAGAGCGGCCACAGGTTCTCGGCGATTCTGGTCTGGATGCGTATCGATTTGGGAAAGGTTTCACCGATGATGCTTGCGATTTCTCGAATCAGATGCCTGGGCTGCAAACTGAGGTAGCACCCCTCAACTCCACGGGCAAAGGAGAGTACTTGTTTGACCAGTTCCGATCCTCGTTTGGCATTGCCCTCGATCATTGCAATAAGTTGCTGATTCTCCTCGCCCGGCAGTTCCATTTTCATTAGTTCACACGTCATCAGGATGGGGGCCAGCATATTGTTCAGGTCGTGGGCAATGCCCCCGGCCAGCGTCCCGATGCTCTCCATGCGTTGGGCCCGCAGGAACTGTTTCTCCAACTCCTTTCTTTCCGTGATATCTTCAGCGACGCCGGCGAGGCGGTATAGGTTTCCTTGCTTATCCCTGACCGGAAACCCGCGGTCATGAATCCAGCGCTGCACACCGTCCGGTCGCAAGATGCGAAATTCCTGCTCAAAGCTCCCGGTTTTCTGAAACTTCTGGAATGCCTCCTTCACACGTGCCTGATCCTCAGGATGAACTGCTTCCAGCCACGATTGTGGTGATTTGTAAAGACTCTCGCAAGTGCGCCCCCAAATTCTCTCATAGGCTGGACTGATGTAGATGGTTTCATTTCTGTCCAGGTTGGTAAGCCAAAAGACCTCATCGATGCTCTCGGTAACCTGCCGGAATCTTTGCTCGCTTTCCATGAGTGCCTCGATTGCGCGCTTCCGCTGGGTGATGTCCTGTGCGATGCCGAACACCCGGTCTGACTTCTTCGTGTCCCCCCGCATCACGCTCCCCTGGCTATGCAGGAAGCGCACTCCACCGTCCGGGCGGATGATCCGATATTCCACATCAAAGTGCTGGCTCAGGCGTGTTGCCTCGTCCACCTCCGCAACCAATCTGTCCCGGTCCTCGGGATGAACCAATTTCAAAAACTCGGAGCGATAAAGTTTGCCCGGCTGCGGTTCCAGTCCAAGGATGCGATAAATTTCATCCGAGCATGTGATCAGGCCCGTTTTAAGGTCCCGCTCCCAGTGTCCCACATGGGCGATCCGTTGCGCTTGCTCCAGCTTGCGTTGGCTTTCCTCCAATGCTTCCATGGCGCTACGGCGTTCAGCCCGTGTGCGCAGTACAACCGTGAGGCCAAAGGCCAGATCCTCAGCCAACTGCTTCAGGATTTCGACCTCTTTGGACTCAAACGCATCCACCTCTTCGGCATACATGCTTAAGGTGCCGAACACTCGCCCGTTGTTTCTCAATGGTAGAGCTATCGATGAGTTATACCCGCGCAAAACGGCCTGTTCACGCCATGGGTGGAAGGCCGGATCTTCCGGAATATTGCGCGTAACGCAGAACTCTCCTGTCCGGATCGAAGTTCCAACCGGGCCACGGCCTCGTGGCTCATCCGCCCAGGTGATATTGGCGGATTCAAGGTAGCCTGACTCAAACCCGGCACATGCCACCGGCCTCACGCTTCGCCGTTCGTTTTGTTCGGCAAATCCGACCCACGCCATCCGATAACCGCCAACCTCCACGGCCGTTCGGCACACCCGGTCCAACCACGTTCCCACATCCGAACTTTGAGCCAGTGTTTTATTCGTTTCGCAGACCAGGCGGAGTGCGCGGTTAACGCGTTGCAATTCCTTTTCCCACTGCTTATGGTCGGAGCTCTCGAGACTCAGCAAATTCATAAGTTGTTCTGCTTCGGAGCACTAAACTGCCTTTTCCACATTCACCTTCCCCAGCAGTTTCAACGTACCTCAATAGGGGGATCGTCTCAAGCAATGGAGCTGTTGCTGAGTGATGCCTGTTCTATCGCTACTTAAGCAGCGTCCCTGGTTACCGGTGCCCTCAGTGGTTGGATTGCATTTTTCCTTCCGGATGCACATTCGCAACCGGTTCTGGAACCCCTCCGCCTCCCGACTCATCACTGCTCTTATAAGGCGGCAGCGTAAAATAGAATGTCGTCCCCCGATCCACCGCAGATTCCACCCAGATGCGTCCACTGTGGCGATGAATGATGCGCTGCACAATCGAGAGGCCAATGCCTGTTCCCGGAAACTGTTCGGCGGTGTGCAGGCGTTGAAAAGCTCCGAAAAGCTTCCCCGCATATTTCATATCAAAGCCCACTCCATTATCCCGAATAAAGTAAACATTCTCGTCGCCTTCGGTTTTCGAGCCCACCTCAATCAACGCTTTTTCACGGGGGCCGGTAAACTTGATCGCATTGGAAAGCAGGTTAACGAATACCTGTCGCAGCAGGGAACTGTCCCCCAGGCAATCCGGCAATGTATCCACCCGCAACTCTATATCGCGGGAAGGTTGTTGTCCCCGCTGTTCTTCAAACACCTCACGCACCAGCCTGTTCATATCCACGCACCGGGGCGCCATGGGCTGACGATCTATGCGGGACAAATTCAAAAGATCCTGGACCAGATGTTCCATCCGTTGCGAGCCGGCTTTAATACTGGCCAGCAGTTGTTGGGCATCTTCAGGCATTCCACGGCCATACTCTTCCTGCAATAAATCCGTGAAGCCATCCACCGCCCGCAGTGGAGCGCGTAAATCGTGCGACACGGTATAAGTAAATGCCTCCAATTCCTTGTTCGCTCTCTGCAGAGCGGTTGTCCGCTCCTGAACGCGCGCCTCCAATTCGTTATGCGATCGGCGCAAGGCAATCTCGGCCTCCTTGTGAGCCGTGATGTCTGCCATCGCCCCGAGCAGGCGGAGGGATTTTCCGGATGCACCCGGCAGAAAAAGGCCGTGATCTTTCACGTAAATATAACTCCCATCCTTGCATCGGAACCGGTACTCCATGTCGTAATCACTGGCTGTCCGCATCGCCTCATGGAACGCGGTCATGGCCTTTTCATGATCAGCTGGGTGGATCATCTCCTCCCACCGACGAATATTCACTTTTTGAAATTCCTCGAGGGTGAAGCCTGTAAGCTTCGTGACGGCCCCGCGCCAGGAGATCTCGCCCGACGGCACATCGTAATCATAGATCATCTGCCCTGTTTGCTCGACCACGATCCGATAGCGATCCTCACTTTCCTGCAGCTCGGCAACCGCCCGCTTCCGTTCGGTGATGTCGTGAGCCACCCCCACAATGCGTCGAATCTGTCCTTCAGCATTCTTCACCGGAATCAGGGTCGTGTGAAAATCGTAATTTTTTCCGCCGAGGGTCAAGCTCTCCTCATAACTGATCGGAGATTTTTCAGCGATGCACCTGTTGTAGTTGCCGGTAATCCTTCGCGCCTCCCCCGGTGGAACCAACTCCTCGAGCGCCTTCCCGGCAAGCTCCGCCGATGAAATCCCCGCTGCTCTCTCAGCGGCGGGATTCCAACGATCAACGCAAAAGCGGCCGTCCGGCAGGACATCCAGCAGAAATATATGATCTGATGTCGTTTCAAACACCTCCCGGTAACGCTGTTCGCTTTCACGCAGAGAGGCCTCAGTTTGTCGGCGCACGTTCAGTTCTCCCCGCGCCCGCTCCAGAGCTGCCTTGATCGAGCGGTTGGCCAGAAACTGATAACTGGCCATGAGCGCAAGATAAAACGTTTGAGTACCCCAAAGTGAAAAAGATGTGCGAATCACTTTGGTGGCGGGAAGATAGCCCAGATTTTCCAGCCCGGCCAAAACAAATACTGTGAGGCAGAAAAAAGCTGCTGCGAACACCCCAACATTCTCGCCAAACAAAAGCCCGCAGATGAGTGTATCCGCGATGTAGGCTGCCGTGACAGGTGAGCGAACACCTCCCCCCGTCAAAGCCAGCACTGTTGCCAGCAACCAAAGCACAACAATCAATATGATGCCGGCTGATCGCGTTTCACCACGGCGATTGAGCATCATCAACACAGGATGCATGAAGTCGATTACCAGAACACTCGACACCCATCGCAACGTGTATTGAGGCAGGAGGAAGAGAAGGAGGATGGCTAACATATTCGTCGCCAACAGAACGGTCCAAAGAATAGTATGCAGGATCCATGCCCGATGCGTTTGCTCTTCATCTGCGAACGTCGGTGATGCAAAAAAATGACGTGGTCCCATGTTCAGGCTCTTGCCTCCCATACGCCCTAAACTTACAACATCGTGCCAGTCATTGCCAGCAGAGCAGGGTTGAGCCCATGTTGCGGGAGCGCCAGCCTATAGGCTGTGCGCGCCCCCCACAAGGCTTCCTGCCTGGGTAGCAAGAGGGGAAATTTCGATCGAGGAATATTCCTATGCCGGACGATTCAGAAGTGAACAGGAGGAAACGGAGGAAACGGAGTGTTTTCAGGGCTTTGATTCAACTCTGCCCATCCCTGGCTGGTCGCTATTCAGTGTGCCTCGAATCGGGAGAGAAAAACGGTTCTTCGCCGGTCCTTTCTCTCCGTTCCCTCTGCTTGCTCCTGTTCTGCTGCATGGTTAGGATCTGCGAGTGGCTAACTTGGGTGAGGAGAGGAAAAGGAGAATTAGAACACGGGTTGGTATCATAAAAGTGGGTTGTGGTGTCGACGTCATGATGGCCCGGCGGTGATTTTCCTCTTCCACATCTTGAACGTTTCACGGAAATTCCGAGTCACCCTCATATTAATATTAGACGACGTCCTTTGAAGTATGCTCCCAGTTAATATTGATCGAGAAAGCGCGAATCAACCGGCTCATGCGGCGCGAAAAATGAATGCCACGCACCCGATTCCTTCGAAACGCTATATCCAAAGCCTTCTTTCAGCGCCTGTGTCCTGAAAAATGCTTCGTGCCAATTTACCGTTAAACAAGAAGATGACAAATCCGCCGTTTGCCCGTATTCTTCGCCCGTTATCGTTATAAAAAGTGAACTCTTGTCGCGAACAACCAAAAAAAATCAAATTAGGGATAGACATCACTTCGTAAATTTTTTAAAAAATTCTTTTGCAATTTTTGTATCAAATGATAAAAATTTTCGTAAGCGTTGACCGACTACCGCTTGGGCGCAATAAAATTCCTCACGACCAAGTAACGTGGTTAGAATAATCGTGTGGAATGACTGTACCTGTATATAGCTTTTTAGCGGCCGCGAATGCTAGCTCCAATACCATGGAGCTGGTCTACATTTGGCAAAAGGCCACCCCCGAAGCGAAGATCATCATTATCTTCCTTGTCATCTTCTCCATCGTCGCCTGGTCCACCATGATTTCCAAGGCGCTCCAAATGCGCCGGGCCAAACGACTAAACACCTTCTTCAATTCCGAATTCCGGAACCAAAAGAACGTCCTCGGTATGTACGACCGCCGGTTGGAGGTCGAAGGATGCCCGCTCTTTGCCGTCTACCAGGCCGGTAGTATCGAACTCGATACCCGTCTGAAACGGGGAGTTGCCGGTGAAGGCCGCAAGTCCAATCTTTCCATCAAAGCGGTTGAGCACGTTAAGCGCTCACTGGAAAACACCGTCGCTCAGCAATCCCTTAAATTGGAATCCGGCCTTATCCTGCTCGCCATCGCCGTCAGCGGCGCACCGTTCCTGGGATTGCTCGGAACTGTCTGGGGCGTAATGAGTACCTTCGGCGGCATCGCCCGCGAAGGCAGTGCCAGCCTCGCCGCCATGGCACCCGGTGTGTCAGCAGCCTTGATCACTACCGTCGCCGGCCTGCTCGTCGCCATCCCGTCGATGTTTGGCTACAACTGGCTGGTACACAACTTGCGTGTTTTGACCGTGGAGCTGGACAATTTTGCTCAGGAATTGATCTCGAAAATCGAAACCGAGTATTTGGAAGAATAAACCCGTCTAACCACCGGGTGACTAACAAGCATGCGTCGTTTTTCACAAAGAAATTCGCTGGTAACGTTGAATGAAATCAACATCACGCCGCTTTTGGATCTGGCGTTCGTGTTGCTGATCATCTTCATCATTACCACGCCTTTGCTGGAAAAGGGCATCAATCTCCAACTGCCCACCGGTGTTGGCCAGCCGGACAAGCCATCCATCCAGAAGAAGGATATCAAGATGATCGAGGTCAGCCCACAAGGCTACTACGTGCTGGATCATCGTCCTCTGAAGCTCGCGGAAATCGCCCGCACCTTGGAACTGGCATATAAGGCGAATCCCAATTTGCTGGTCTACATCCGGGCCGATGAGAACGGAAAATACAAACTCGTCGCTGAAATTTTGAATGAATGTGAACGGATTGGCATCAATAAAATCTCGTTGCGCACGGATCCGCAGTCACCGCGATAACGATTAAAAATGAATCGATTGCAAAAAAAATGTTATCTCGTTTCAGCCAGCCTCCACGGCCTGCTGTTATGCGTCATTCTTTTTGGCTCGGCATTTTTCGTCCGCAAAGACACGGTGGATAAGTCGTTTCATCCCATCACGGTTTATGATCCTCGCATGGTGACGGACGCGTTGACGCAGGGCACTCCCGCTCCGCAAACTGCCGTTGTAACTCCTCAGGTGCAAAAGCCAGTTCAACCGACGCCCCAACCAATCACTCCGCCTGAGGTCAAGCAAGTTACTCCGCCCAAACCTGAGCCGCCAAAACGTATCGAGACTCCCAAAGTTGTGGAGAAGAAACCAAAGGTCAACGACGATGAATTGCATCCCGTAACGAAGGCCAGCAATGACAAGGTTTCTACCTTTTCCTTAAATTCCTCCAAAACGAAACACGTTTTGGACGACGCAAGCTTGAAGAAGGTCACTCATAAGGTGCCGAAAAATAATTCCAAGACAGCGCCGAAAGATGATTCCGATGAGCGGGCTGCGGAAGCCGCTTATGAGGCTAAAGTCGCCAAATCTCGCGCCGCTGCCCGAGCCTTTTCCTCCGCCCTTACCAGTATTAGCAAGAACACGTCAGGCGCCACTCCGGTTAAAATCGATGGACCCGGCAGCAGCGCTTTTTCCGCGGTGAATTATGACAACATCCTTGCGAGCAGGTATTACAATGCGTGGACAGCTCCCGGCGATGTTAGTGATAGCGCACCGCCGGTATTGGTTACAATTACGGTGTCACGCGATGGCAATGTGATCAGTGCCCGCATCATCAAGCACTCAGGTAATTCCAGCTTGGATAACTCCATCCAAAATGCTCTGAACGCTGTGAGTTGGATTGAAGCTTTCCCTGAAGGTTCAAGTGACCAACAGCGGACCTTTAAGATTTCCTTTAACCTCGACGTGAAAAGACAAATCGGATGAAAATTAATTTTTTTAAAATTGCAGCTTTGGCCTTAGTGCTCAGCGCAGGCACCTTATTTGCTGAAGATCATGTAATTCCAATTGTTAAACCAGGTAATGAACCCGGTATTACTCCTCCCACGCCCATTGTCATCTCCGGTTTCTCCGACGAAGTGGCGCATGTGCTGAATTACGATCTGACCGTAATGGGATTTACCAATGTCCCGTCCGGCACGCCCAATGTTCCTGTGGTTTCCGGCAGCAACAATGGTAACGTCCAAGGCCAGTTAAGCTACGGCAAAACTGTCCTTTTCTCCAAGGCTTACAGCGGTGCCAGCACCCGTTCGCAGGCGCATCGCCTGGCTGATGATGTGGTTCTCAAACTCACCAGCGTCAATGGCATCGCCAGTACCCGCATCGCCTTCAAAGTCGATACCGGTGCTCAGAGTGAAATTTACGTCTCCGACTTCGACGGCCACAATCCTCAGGCAGTCACTAGCGACAATACGATCGTCGCATCTCCTTGCTGGTTTCCCGGCAGATTGGCGCTTTGTTACCTGACCTATAAGCTCGGACCGGCAAAGGTTTTTTACCAAAATTTGGCTACCGGTGAGCGGCGCAATGTTGCTCAATATCCGGGCGATGGCATTTCGCCAGCCGTTTCAAAGGATGGGAAAGTTGCCATGGTGCTGAGCAAATCGGGCAGTCCAGATCTTTATGTTTGTAATTTGGATGGCTCCGGGATGAAACAGCTCACCCACACGAGGGAAGATGAATCCTCGCCTTGCTTCTCGCCTGACGGTCAGTGGATTTGCTTTGCTTCCAAAGGCGGTGAGCGTCGCGCATTGTCCAAGGTTTCTGTGGATGGAGGCTCCGTCAAGCGCATCCCCACTGCGGGTGTGTCAAACCCTTCGGAACCCGACTGGTCACCTGACGGTAAGTACATCGTTTTCACCTCTCAGAACTCCAGAGGTTTTAATATTTGCGTTGTTCCAGCAGAAGGAGGAACCGCAATTGTCCTGACCGAAGGTGAAGACCCGAGTTGGGCGCCGAACTCACGAACAGTCGTGTTTGCTCGTCGTAAAGGGGGGAATCGCGTGCTCTCTTTGCTTGACGTGCCAACCAAACAAGTCAAGGATGTTTCCCGGGTTTCGGGAAATAGCGCAGGTAATTCACAACCCAGTTGGGCTCGATAGGCTTTAAACTTCCCAAAACAAAAAAATGAAACTCACGAAATTCTCTAATTTGATGGTGTTAGGGCTCGCCCTGACAATCAGTGCTGCCGGTTGCAAAAAACGACCAACCGGTATTACAGACATACCGGGAGGCGGAACTACTCACGTTGGCGGTGGCGAGAAAACCATTGATAATAATTTACCTCAGCCCACATTTATTCCCCCGGCTCCACCAAATGGAGATGTTAACAATCCCAACAATGGTAACAATCTTCCCCCGCGGAACCCCAACGACATCATTCCTCTTTCAAATCGGGATTTCTCCACTTATATCCCCGACCGAGCAGCCTTGGCAGGGGCCACGGTTTACTTCGACTTCGATAAGTTTTCCATCCGCTCCAGTGACCAATCCAAGCTCAGCGAAGTTGCCAATTATTTGAAGAGTCATCCAGGTACTGCCGTCAGAGTGGAAGGCAATTGTGACGAACGCGGCACGGAAGAATACAATCGTTCATTAGGTGAACGCCGTGCGTTGGCAGCTCGTGAAGCCTTGGCTACTATGGGTGTGGATCCCACTCTTGTTGAAACGGTCAGCTTTGGTGAAGACAAGCCCGCTGTTCCAGGCCATGACGAATCAGCTTACGCGAAGAATCGCCGCGACGAATTTGTAGTGCTCAATCCGCCCAAGTAAGCGGTACATTGACAAGCAGTTATACTGAAAAGCAGGGGCCGGTATTTGGCGCTTTACTAATACCGTCCCCTGCCGTAACTTTGATAGAACCAAACTAGTCTTATGAATATTATGTTAGCTGGAATTATCGGTGGTTGGGAAATGGTAGTCATCCTTGCCGTCGTACTTATCCTGTTCGGCGCGAAGAAAGTGCCCGAATTGGCCAAAGGCCTGGGCCAGGGTATCAAGGAATTTAAGAAAGCAACGCGCGACGTCACGGATGAAATGCAGAGTGCCATGGATGAAACTCCAGCTCCTCCGGCGAAACGTTTGCCTCCTTCCCAGACCGTAGCTTCTGACACGACGGACCACTCTGTTCCTCACCAATCAGCTCCCGGGCAGAAAGCCTGATCTTCGGTAGCAGGTTTAAATCATGGCAAATGAGCCCGAAGAGGGTCGTCTCCCCGAGGACGAGGAAGGCGGGCCGGTAAAATCTTTTCTTGAGCATCTGGAGGATCTCCGTTGGATGCTCATCAAGAGCTCTGCCGTCCTCGCAGTCGCCGTTATTGTTTGCCTGATCGCAGGGAACTATGTAGTCAAAGTTTTGATGTGGCCTTTGGAGCGGGCCGTAGTCAAACGTGAGGGGAATAATCAGGTGGTTTCGCTCTTCTTCGGAACCAACCGCTTGGGCAGCTTTGAATTGGACAAAGCCCAGGAAAAGGATCTCAACCTTGGTACCAATCGCTATTACGTCTACCAGTTGGCGCCTGTTCCCATAACCGTGGGGACCAACCAAATTCAGGTGTTGGCCTTCAGCCCAGATACCACGAGAGATGCGGCTAGGGAAGCACGACGGGTTACCGCCCAGCTTTCCATTTTAAGTCCAGCCGGAGCGTTCATGACCGCCTTCCATGTCGCGATGTACGCGGGGATCGCGGTTTCATCTCCTTTCATTTTCTATTTTTTAGCGCAGTTTATTTTTCCGGCCCTGAAAATGAATGAAAAGCGGTACATTTATCGAGGACTGGGTTTCGGCTTCGGGCTTTTCATTACGGGTGTTTTGTTCTGCTATTTTGTACTGATGCCAGTGGCGTTGGCCGCTGCACAGATGTATGCAAACTGGATGGGTTTTTCCGCAGCCATCTGGCAGGCGGACGAGTATATCGGCTTCGTTTGTAAATTTATGCTCGGCATGGGGCTCGGCTTTGAGATGCCAGTCGTCATCCTGGTATTGGTAAAACTTGGGCTTCTTAATTATGCCATTCTGAAGAAGGCCCGCCCGTACATGATCGTCATCAACTTGATTTTGGGAGCAGTGCTTACTACTCCTGAAGTTGTGACTCAGGTATTGATGGCTGTTCCGCTGCAAATTCTCTTCGAAATCAGCCTCCTGATTACCTGGTATTGGGAACGTAAGGAACGCAAAAAAGAAGAAGCTGCCGCTGGCATCATTGATGCCAAATAAAAAACCGTGGCGGTCACGTTGATTGGCTCAAACAATCATTGCAGACAATGTTTCTGTGTTGAGCAATTAGCTGGCGGCACCCAGACTTTACGCGTATCCAAATGCCTTCAAGGATGGCTTGAGTTTCTCTAAATGCGGCTCGAAATACTTCTGATAATTCCGCCAGCGTCCGAGCGCGCTTTTGAAAATCGGCTTGGTTACTTCCGCAAACGTCGGTGAACGCACAATTTTGCCACTCGCATGTTCGTTGAAGCGCAGGAGGCGCTCGTCCCAAGGCAGGCCAAGAAAATCAAGCACTGGCCGCGTTGTCGCCTCCAGATTTTCAACCATATCCTCATAACGAACCTCAATTGCTCCCGCACCCAGACAAGGTTTCCAGGCCTGCCAGAGACCCATGATCAAGGCGTAATGCTCCATCGTCCCTTCTAAAGTCAGCCACGACGCAGTATCCGGCAGGATGGCGACCGGTTGCATGAAGCAGCTGAGGCAAACATCGCGCGGGTCGCGCAAAGCCACCAAAAATTTTTGCTCAGGAAAAATGCGGGCGATGGAGGGAATATCGAAAGTATTTGCCGGATTCTTATCAACGAGTAAACGATCCCCAATCGGCTGACCTAAAAATGATTCAATCCCACGGAAATAATCGGTTCTGATCTGGCGCATGTTCCGGGCCGGTATCCACTCAAGAGCGGACACGAAGGAGCTGTTCGACGAAACCGCGCGGCCGATGGGATTGTAAGCCGTGTTGTGATAGACCGAGGTTTCGTCTGCCGAAACGATTTGCGGATGCGAATCCAGCACATACTCGAGCAGGGTGGTGCCGGAGCGTGCATGGCCGCAGAGCAGGGCGAGCCGGCGCGAGGGTTGCAAGTCCGTCGTCCCAAATTGGCGCCAACGTTGCACCATGGTTGCGCTGACATTTTCCTGCATCTGTTTTAGATGACCCTGCTTCGTTCGCAGGATTTTCATGGCCTGACCGGCCGTCAGACGCATCAGTGCCTTGGCTTCGAGCAAGGCCGCCATCGCCTGGTCATACTGGCCCTGCTGGTCGAGAATCGCCGCCAGTTCATACCAGGCTCCCGCGCGCACTTCGGCATTGTCGCCGATTTTGGCCGTCACCATCCGCAGGAGCCTCTCCGCATCTGCCAATTGCTTCTGTTCGCGATGAACCTTTGCGCGCAGCAACAAAGCGCTTTCATTTTGGCTGTACAGACGCAACGCCCGTTCCGCGATTGCAACCGCATCGTCCAACCGGCGCATGCGGATGAAAATCTCCCCCAATCGCACGAACGTCAGGACCGGAATCCGGCTTTCCTTTAAAATTTGTTGGAAATATTTGATGGCCGCCTCGTAGTGCCGGACTTCCAGCCAATAATGACCGACGGCCAGCAGGGCATCGGGTTTCATGCGCGAAATGCGTACGGCGTGTTCGAAACTTTGCTCCGCGGCGGCAAAATCATAAGCCTTCGCCTGGGCGGAGCCTAGATCAGCCAGGATTCTGTCGTTATCGGGATCCAGCTTATGGGCGCGCTGCAGGACTTGAATAGCCCCCGGATAGTCGTATCGAGCGATGCATTGTTTTGTCTGGGTATGCAATGCGGACAAGCTATTTTGAGGAACAATTTGCTGTGAGCGCAAACTCATAGGTGTGCGCCCGACGATAGACGTGCAGTCACCGATGCGCAAGTTGCTTCTGGTGGGCGCTGCTTTTGGTTTTACCAGGGCACCGTGCACTTGATACAACGCCAGTGACACCGAAAAGCACTTTACAAGTGCACAAATCGCGGTAGTCTTTCTCCAATATTCAGACGAAACATATGCGTAAAACTCTTTCTCTTCTGAGCGCACTAGCCTTGGTTGCTGTTCTAGCTGTCGGTTGCGCCGGTCCTGAAGCCAAAATGGGCCGTGGAATTGCCAATGTCACCGAAATTCCCCGCATGGGCGAAATGAATCGTGCACTGGAACAGGGCGGAGTCTTTGAAGGCCCGGATGCAGGGTTTGCCACTGGTTTTTTCCGCGGTGTGAACAAGAGTTTGGCCCGCACTGGTGTCGGCATCTACGAAATTGTGACCGCGCCATTTCCTCCCTACGGCCCGGTTTTCACTGATTACATGAGCCCCCACCCGATGTATCCAGACAGCTACCGTCCCCGCCTTTGGAGCGAATCATTTAATGCCACTGACCATTACAGTGGTTTCAGTGGTGGTGAGGTGGCTCCGTGGTTCCCGGGCAGCCGTTTTACAATCTTTGACAATTAAGAAACCTTTTCCTAAAACGCGCCAACATTTTTCTGTTGGCGCTTTTTTTTATGCCTGCACTGCTGCAAAAACAATCTCCCTGCAAGGTGAATCTGCTGCTGAGCATTCTCGGCAAGCGTCCCGATGGCTTTCATGAGTTGGAAACCTTGATGCATCCGGTCAATTTTTTTGATCGCCTCGATTTTTCCCGCACCGGTCAGCAACTCGAATTAACCTGCAGTGATGCCACATTGCCCACAGATTCGCAAAATCTGGTTCACCGCGCTGCCACAGCCTTCCTCCAGGCAACCGGGATCTCCGAAGGGGTCCGGATTCATTTGGAAAAACGGATTCCCCAGGCCGCCGGCCTCGGTGGCGGCAGTGGCAATGCCGCAACGACCTTGCTCGGATTGAACGAACTCTTCGATAATCCGCTTTCGCCCGAAAAGCTCGATACCCTGGCTGCCAGCCTGGGTTCAGACATCAACTTCTTTCTCCAGGCGAAACCTGCCCTGGCCAAGGGACGTGGTGAAAAAGTCACCTCGCTCGATTTTTTTCCTGCGATGCGTGGATCATTTTTTATCCTGATTCATCCCGGTTTTGGCATTTCCACACCTTGGGCCTATCAGAATCTGGCGCGTTTTCCGGCCGCGTTGAATGGCCAGCCCGGTCGTGCCGAAAAGTTGATTCAACTCCTGCAAACATCCGATTTGCAGACTGCGGGCAGGGAGTTCTATAACTCACTGGAAGCTCCGGCCCTGGACAAATATCCCATCCTCGCGCTGTATCAGGAATTTTTGCGTGAGCATGGCGCTGCCGCCACTTTGATGTCGGGCAGTGGTTCAACCACCTTCGCCCTGATCAACAGCCAATCCGCAGCCGAAAAATTGCTGGAAAGATTTAAAGTGAAATTCGGCGCCGCTGTTTGGACGGCAGTAGTTCCGGTGTAAAATGATTTTCGACGTCGCAGATCGCCGCTGACATGGCGACGGAGATTACGGCTTCTCGTGCGGTGAAGTATTCCGGGGAAGATCATTTGCCTTTCGAGCGTCGACTTCGCGGCGCTTCTTCCAATCCACCCAGCTGGAATTCCACTGTTCACCAGTAAATTGCTTTCTGGCATCATCCCAGTTCTGATCCAAAACCTTGAGCTCGCGCAACGCACCGCTTCGGTCTCCCCAACTCAGATAAGCTTCGATCAAATTCAGCAGGTTCTCGGGATATTGTGGTGCTCGCTTGGCAGCTGCAGTCAAATGCAACTTCGCCTTGCTCTTACTGCCGACGCTCGCCGGCCAACCCGGTGCTTCATGATAAAGCAGCCCAAGGTTGCGATCCGGTCCTGCGTAATCCAGATCAGGGTTCAGACTCAAAGCGGTCTTGAACTCTCCCTCCATCCTGGACACCAGCCTCAATGCCCCAAGTTCCTTCGTTTGTGCCAACTGGCCCAGATTCATCGCCAGGTAATAATGTCCTTGTGCCAAATCAGGCTGGTGGTCCACCACTTTTTGAGTGGCAGCGATGCCTTCCTGCGCAATCTCTGCTCGTTGACGTTTCGACTTCGCGTAATCCGCCCAATCATAACTGGCGCGCCCGAACTGCCACGCGGCTTCCAGATCATTCGGGGAGGAATGATAATGAGCCTTTGCATCTTCATAGATGGTTTGAGCTCTTCTTGCAAAGTCTGCTGTTGTTTCCTCTGTGACGATTGCAGCGGAGTTGGTTTCAGCGAAGCAATTTTTAGAAAAAGCGGCGTTCAACAGGCAAACGGTTAGCAACCAGCACACCCCGATGGTGTTCAAACCATGGGTTTTGGAAACGTTTGAAGCCTTTAGGGTAGGTGCTCTACCCAAAGAATTAGGTGTTGCTAACATAAAGACAGAATCTATACTGGAGTACTGAGTGAAGTTTAAATGTAAATATTCGATTTTCGTTATTCTGCCCGCGGTTTTACTGCTGGCTTCGGGATGCGGTGGCTTTAGTGCGTCCCATAGTGTATCACCCGCTTCATTCTTTTTACCCGGTTTGCTCAAGGTCGAACCGCAAAAGCCTACGCCAGATAGTACTGTTCCCTTATCTGAGCCAGTTCAGCAAGTGGCTCTAGCCCAATAGAAATAACTATGCGTTTTCCTTTAGCCCTGACGGCTAAAATCGCCAGGCATATCATTAAACATAAGATGTTGCGCACCCCAAAGTTCGCCATGGTGCTGCAACTCGAACCACTTCATACCTGCAATCTGACCTGCACTGGGTGCGGTCGTATTCGCGAGTACTCCACCAGTCTTAAGGACATGATGTCCTTGGAGGATTGTCTTGGCTCGGCTCAGGAGTGTGATGCGCCCATGGTTTCCATTTGTGGTGGCGAACCCCTGATCTATCCCAAGATCGAAGAGTTGGTCGACGGCATCCTCAAGCAAGGCCGCATCGTTTACATCTGCACGAACGGCATGTTCATGCGGAAGAAAATGCGCGATTACCTTGCCGCTGCGTATAGTCCGGAAATCGAGACAAAGGTCGTAAAGCTGCTGGTGGAAAAGCTCATCACTGAAAAGGATGCGGAAACCATTCGCAAGGGCAAGAACGACGGCAAGCCTGTCATCCGCCCAAGCACCTGGCAGTATTGGAATGTCCATGTCGACGGTTTGGAATATACTCATGACTTGATCGTTGAACGTGAAGGCGTCTTCAAGGAATGCGTCGAAGCCATCAAGATGGCCAAGATTCTTGGCTATCAAGTCGCCACCAACACCACCGTCTATAAGGAAACCGAAGTCAAGGAACTCGAAAATATGTTCGAGTATTTCTCTTCGCTCGAAGTCGATGGTCATACCATTTCTCCAGGCTACGATTACGATGCGGCGAAGAAGGACATGGTCAAGCGCCTCGGTCGGCAGCCGGAAGATTTCTTCCTGACCCGCGCGATGACTCGCGAGAAATTCAAGAAAATCCAGGAATGGGGCGAACGCTTCACCATCTTCGGGACCCCAGTTTATCAGGAGTTCCTCGCTGGCAAACGTGAATTGACCTGCACTGCCTGGGCCATTCCCACCCGCAACATCCGCGGTTGGAAAGCTCCCTGCTATTTGATGACCGATGGTCATTATCCGAAATACCAGGAAATGTTGGAGAAGGTCGAGTGGAACAAATACGGTGTGGTGGACGGTGTGGCCCGTGATCCTCGCTGTGAAAACTGCATGGTTCATTGCGGTTACGATCCCAGCGGCGCACTCGGCACCAACTATCAAAAGGGCGACACCTGGAAGAACATTAAATATAATTTCGGTGCCAAGCCCAAGCCTTACCGTGAAGGTGCGAAGGTAAACGCTTTCAACGGCACGTCCATCGGCAAAGGCCATCTGGCCGAAGCCAAGGCCGCCATCAATTCGCCTCGTGCCGCAATGAACGGAGCCCAATCCGTTTTCTCGCGTCGTGAAGAACCGCATAATCATGACCATGCTGCTGGCGGTGGAAGCTGCGGCACTGGCGACACAACTCAGCGGGATGAGTTGCTGGCGAAGATTAAGAAGGATTCTTAAGCCGCGCCATGTTGGCGGTATTGGATTTCCATACTTGGGCGTAATTGCTCAACAAGTTAACTGCAATCAGAAGCACAATTTTAATTACGAATGAAGACCCTGTTCTTAAGCCCTCCATCATTTGATGGTTTCGACGGTGGCGCCGGCGCGCGCTACCAAGCCAAACGCGAAATCCGCTCGTTCTGGTATCCAACCTGGCTGGCTCAGCCCGCCGCTCTGGTTCCGAACAGCAAATTGATGGATTGCCCACCGCATGACATCGATGTCAAAGCCTGTCTGGCCGAGGCGAAGAATTACGACCACGTCATCATCCATACCTCCACCCCGTCGTTGAAAAACGACTCCAAGGTGGCCGAAGCCATCAAATCGCAAAGGCCTGGCACCACCATCGGCTTTGTCGGCGCCCACGCGGCGGTTTTGCCGACCGAAACGTTGAAGGCCTCGCAAGCAATTGATTGGGTTGGCCGCAAAGAGTTTGATTTTACTTGCAAGGAAGTTGCCGAAGGCCGCCCGCTATCCGAAGTCAACGGTCTCTCCTTCTGGAAAGAGGGCAAGATTGTTCACAATCCGGAACGTGAATTGATTCCGGACATGGACGCGCTTCCCTGGGTGACCGACGTTTATAAGCGCGATTTGCAGATCGAGAAATATTCCATCGGCTATCTGAAGGATCCTTATCTCTCGCTCTACACCGGTCGTGGTTGCCCGGCACAATGCACTTTCTGCCTCTGGCCGCAAACCATTGGCGGTCATAAATATCGCGTCCGTTCCCCTGAGAACGTTGCCGCTGAAATGGCTCATGCCAAGAAATTGTTCCCGCAAGTGGAGGAGTTTTTCTTCGATGACGACACCTTTACCGCGAACCTGCCTCGCGCTCGTGAGATCGCACAGAAACTCAAGACTCTCGGCATGACCTGGTCGTGCAACAGTCGCGCGAACGTCAATTACGAGACCATTAAGCTGATGAAGGATTGCGGTCTCCGCCTGTTCCTTGTCGGTTATGAATCAGGCAATCAGCAGATTCTTGATCGCATCAAGAAGGGCATCAACATTGAGGAAGCCAAGAAATTTACCAAGGCCTGCAAGGAATTGGGCGTAATCATCCACGGCACCTTCATTCTCGGGTTGCCGGTCGAAACCAAGGAAACCATCGAAGAAACCATCCGTTATGCGATGGACCTCGACGTGTTCAGCATCCAGGTTTCGCTTGCTGCTCCTTATCCTGGCACTGAGTTGTATGAAATGGCCCGTCAAAACGGCTGGTTTGCGAAGAAGGACAAGACCGACATCATCCACGATGATGGCATCCAACAGTCCACACTCGCCTATCCTGGCTTGAGCAAGGATGAAATTTTTGAATCGGTCGAAAAATTCTATCGCCGTTATTATCTTCGGCCGAAGCCGATTCTCCGCATCATCAAGACCATGTTGGAAGACAAGAACGTCTGCGTGCGCCGTTTGCGCGAAGGCTACGAATTCTTCACCACCATGGCCCAGCGCCGCACTGATCTGGCCGCCTCCAAGGCTGCCTCTGCTGCTTAAGGGCGTGATGGGTTCCCTGTTGAACAGGGTAAGTAGCATTGTTGGATAAAAATTTCGGCACAATCATTAAGATTGTGCCGATTTCTTTAAGCTCTTATGCGCGAACCTACGAAAAGCGAAAAACGAAAGCTGCGCGAGCTATCGATGCAGGCCCACGAAGAAGAGTTGCGCCGTGCATTGCTCCCCGTTGACGCGCTTTTTGACGAGTGGAAGCAGGGAAAAGTCAGCAGCGGCGAACTCGCCATCCGCATACATGATTGGGACAGGGGCCCGGCTTTTGATCTGTACAAGAAATACAATTACGGTGAGTTACAATTGAATGTCGCTTGGGCAGTGGCTCATGGAGTCCTTGATTCTCAGAAATTGGGGCCGCAATTGTTGGAGATGCTGCAGGGCCTTATTGAGTATTGTCAGCCAGCTCCGAAGCAAAGCCCATCCCCCGATCAAGAAGGATGATTTGCATTCTTCTCAAGCTGCTGCCTTAAGCAAATAGGTCTACAGTTTCTGCACTGCAAAAAGATTCTTCATCGTTGCGACAAAGAGAACTCCATTGGCCGCAGTGGCGGTGCCACTGATGGGACTTCCCATTTCGATTGTGCTCAACACTTTCTTTTCCTTGCTCGCAGCAAATACCCACATCTCTCCACTGCGTGTTCCCAAATAAACCTTCCCATCGGCCACGAGCGGCGAGGCCCAGATTTCCCCTTTGATTTCCTGCGTCCAATACGCCTTTCCGGTTATGGCATCAACGCAATGAAACGTGCGTCCGCAATCCGCAATAAAGATGAGCCCATCCTTGATTGCCGGGGTGGGCAAAACATGTTTCTGCAGTGGGTATGACCAGATCAATCCATTGGTGGTGATGTCGCCTGACTTCGTCGCATCAATGCACTTGAGCCAGGCTTCGTTCTTGCCCCACCACAAATCACCGCCGCCCGCGACATACAACCGATTCTCATAAAAGACCGGCATGCCATAAAAATCGCTGGGGCCTTCCTTGCGATTGCTCAGGTAACGGTGAATGTCCTGCTTTGGCGCTGTCGGATCGAAATCAAATTGCCAAACCTTCTTCAGCTTCTGGACCTGGTTTGGAGACATCTTGAAGGCTGGGGCAGGGGAGTTGCGGTTCAGCCATCTGGGAAACAAATTCAGGTTATCGCGATTGCTGGTCAACGTCTCAAAGGCAAAAACAATTCCGTTTCCTGCGCAGAAGAACAGCAGGTCTCGACCATTCACCACGCCCATCGAAGGCGACGACCAGGTGCAATGAAAAATATCGGGTGCGATGTGTTCGTTATCGCGCGCCACGAGTTTGCCTGTCTTTTTGTTCAGTACAACGAGGCTCGGGGCATCCGGCGTGCGAATGCGTTTGTGGGTATTGTCCACACCTGTGCCGCTATTGAGATACAGGTAATCTCCGTGAATCAGAATCGAGCTGTGCGCACCATCGTGCGACCATATGCCAGCTTCTTTCGTGAGATCAAACAACCAAATGATATCGCCATCCTTTTGGGTGGGTTGCGGCACAGAATTGCCAACAGGTGCATTCGTGCGGCGCGGCAGCATGTGAACGGCTTCGTCCTTGTAAGGACCGTCGTTTCCATTCGCCATGCCCTTTGCATCCAGGCACATCACCTCACCACGATTGCTTACTACATAAACTCTGTCGCCCTCCACTGTGACAGGTGACGCCCAACCGGTCTTTGGCCAATCGTGGTAGATATCCTCTTCACGCTTGGGCACAACCAATTGCCATAAAAACGCACCGGTTTTTTCCTCAAAGCACATCAAAACTCCGGAATCGCTCTTATGATTGGGATCACGAGGTTCCTCGTTATTAGTGCCGATATAAACCCGGCCTCCGGCAACGATCGGTGTGGAATGTGTTTCGGTTCCAATCGGGACCTTCCATTTGATGTTTGCCCCGGTTTTCGGATCAAATGTATCCGGCAATCCCTTTTCTTGCGAAACCATGTTCCGTGACCAGGCCTGCCCCCATTGCGGTTGATCCGCTGCTTTGGCAACTGACGGGCAGAACTGCAGCGTCAGGGAAACCATGAGTATGCTTCCAAGGGGGCGGAAAATGCCTTTTTTCATAGGTAACCCTGACAGAAAACACCATAGAACCCGACTCAACAAGTGTTGTTTGCAAGTTTACCCTATTCTTTATGGCGTGTCTGTGCCTGATGTGGTACATCATAAAGGTAATGTCATTGCCATCCGGCGAGCGTTCAGTAAATGTTTGCCAGCGACTGGTTTTCAACGACATAATCAGAAGAATTGTTACAATGAGCACGCCGACCTTAGAACGTCCCAATGGCACCGGAGCCCCAAGCGCTGCGGCTCCTGACTTTTCCAAGCCAGTGGTCAAGCCGAAGAAAAGCACTTTCAAACTGATCGGTGAAGTGTTGGACCACGGTGGCCCGGGATACCTCCAGTTCGCCATCACGAACATTTGCAATGCCAAGTGCGATTTCTGCGGTTTTGCCGTGGACAAATTCGATCCCAAAAAACGGCGTAGCGTGACCTTGAAGGAGGCGAAGGACGTCATCGATATTTCGGTCAAGAACCACATCGGCTACATGCTGTTTGTGGGTGGCGAACCGCTGGTTCACAAGGAATTGCGCGCCATGGTTCGTTATTGTGCTGAATCGGGCATCCACCCGATGATTTGTACCAACGGTTCGCTCTGGACAGATCAGAATATGCGCGATCTTGCCAGCGATGGCTTGAGCAGCGTCATCATGTCGATTGATTCGCACGATATAATCAAGCACGAGAAAAACCGTGGCCTTCCCGATGTCTGCCGCAAGATCAAGTACGCGAATGAGGTTTTCAAAAAGCTGGGGATTCAAACCACCGCCAGCGTTACCGCGAGCAAGCTGATCGACGATTACGAGAAGCTCCCTGATTTTCTCAAAACGCTTGGCTTTGAAAGCTGCACCTTCAGCTATCCGTTAACCTCATTAGCTTCGAGCTATCTTAGCTTCAGCGATTCCAGCCTGGTGAATTACAAGACGGATGAATTGATCGCTGTGTTTGAAAAAATCAAGCAGATGAAGGCAAACAGCGGTTTCCCAGTGGTGAACCCCACGGAATCACTGAGCGAAATGCAGCGCCATCTCCGCAAGGAAAAGGAAAAGTTTGGCTGCCTCGGCGGACACAAATATTTTTATCTCGATTGGAACTTGAATTTGTATCGTTGCCACGCGTGGGAAACGCCGATGTGCAACATCTACGATTTTGATCAGTCCAAGCTCATCCGCGACGGTTGCACCAAGTGCATGATCGATTGTTATCGTGATCCGAGCGTGATGCAGTTCGTGGCCATCAGTGCCAGCGATGCCTATAACAACCTCAAAAAAGGCAAGGTCATCGCTGCGGCCAAAAACGTTTTCGACAGTCGCAATATTACTTCATTGAAAGCGGTTTGGGACGATCGTAAGTGGATTGGTGAGGTCTAATCGTCCGCGCACGCTCTTCAACTTCCAAATCAATGTTTCCAGAGCCGGTAAAATTTACTGGTAATGGAAATCTCATTCGTAACCACATTCTGGTCTCCCATGATCGAGACGCTGTTTGTGAGAGGCGTCCATGTCGCATTCGCATCCAAGCCGGAAGCGCCTTCGGGGATAAAGCCTGTCTGATAAGTCGGCCACGACAATACCAGTTGGCCTGCAGCAACTGATATCTTCAGAAGTGGTGGACCATTTAGTTTGGCTACAAACATTGTGTAGTCACCGGTAGCGAGACTCGTGTTTCCAAAGACTGCATTGGTTTCAAAAAAGCCTACCGTGTAGGTGTTGCCTTGGGAATCTACCGCAATTCCTGTTGGACCGGCTACGCTCCCGCCTCCAGTGGTTTGTTGTGCCCAAATCGGAGATCCATCTTTGTCAAATTTCGCCACAAACATCTGCTCATTACCGCTGCTGTTCCTTAAGGTGGTGTTTCCAAAGATGCTGACAGGACTGCGGAATTCCCCGAGTACGTAGGCGTTTTCTGCAGAATCAAGGGCGATGTCGAAAGCTCCATCATATCCAGTTCCGCCGCTATTCGTGGCCCATAGAATGTTTCCTGCATTGTCATACTTGGCCACAAACATATCGTTCAAGCCCCGATTGGTGATAGTAATGGTGTTGAAAGTTGCCACAGAACTGCCCAAAACACCCGTGATATAGCTTATGCCAGTCGAATCAACCGCCAGAGCGTTTCCCCAATCAAATCCAGTTCCTCCAGCTCCTTTGGCCCAAAGCAGATTTCCCTGATCATTGTACTTTGCGAGGAAGATGTTGTCATAGTAACCCGCTGAATTCAGACTGATATTCTCGATGTTCATGGTTAAACCGGAAAACGTACCTGCAATGTAGCAGTTGCCTGCTGCATCCACCCCGACTCCGCCAGCATGATCATCCGATTGCCCCCCGGCTCTTTTTGCCCAGAGCAGATTTCCCTGCTGATCGTACTTTGCAACGAAGACATCGGATCCAAAGGGCGAGTTTTGACTGGTATCGAAAGTATTCGCCCCAAAGGTGCAATTGGTGCCTGTAAACTCACCGGTTAAATAGACATTTCCCATTACATCGCTGGTGACCTTCTTCCCGAATTCGTTTCCATTCCCGGAAGATTGAGTTGCCCAGACTGGATTACCCGAGCTGTCATACTTCATAACAAAACAGTGCGTGCCGATTGTGTTCGTTAAAGTACTGCTTCCAAAACTGGTGTTACCAGCGGTAAAATATCCCGCCACAAAAATGTTGCCACTGCCGTCTAAGCAAAGACTCAGGCCTGTAAAACCATTTCCACCTGCCTGTCGTGCCCAAACCACATTTCCGGCCGGGTCATACTTGAGAAGGAAAACATCCGAGGCTCCGCTGTTGGTCAGCGTGATTGTTCCAAACGTTACGTTCGTTGTGGAAACATATCCGGTTACATAAATATTACCTGATGCATCGGTTGCTGCGGCGCTTGCCGAAGCTATGCCCGGTCCTTGAGGCTGCTTCGCCCAGGCAAAGGCTGGAGCTTGAGCATGTAAGGTTGCCGAAGCAAAACTCCAGGCGAGGAAAAGAGCTGTGCCTAGATTTTGGACAAACCGGTTGGAAAAGCTACACTTGTAATTCATTTTTGTTGTCAATTTAAGGAAATGCACTTCCTATCTCAGAAGTAGCACGAAATGGGCCACCCCTACGCTTCGGCTTTTCTTCTGATGGTAAATCAATCAAGCATAATTATTCCAATTTGCCGACGAGGCATCACCCCTTCGGGTGATGCTATTTTCATTTTATAATTCTTGTCTGCCCGTCCGGGCTGAATAATATTTGCTCTAGAATCGTCCATAAAATGCACCTGTTTCGCAAACCTCCGCATTTCGTGCGGAGGTGCGTTCAAAGCAGAATAAGATTATGTCTTTGTGTCTCATGAGTCGGCAGTCTTTCAAAACTTCCGTGCGAAGCCTCGCTCGTGTGGTTGTCGGGAGTTTTTTTCTCAATTCGGCTTGCATCCGCGCAGCAGAACTCGATCTGTCCAAGCTTCCTCCACCTGCGAACACCAAGGTCGATTTTGTCAAAGACATTCAACCCATTCTGGAAAAGAACTGTTACTCCTGCCATGGGCCTGCCCGCCAAAAGGCCGACTTGCGTTGGGATGTAAAGGAGATTGCCTTCAAGGGAACCGAACATGGTCCTGTGATTGTGCCGGGGAAGAGCGCTGAAAGTCGGATGATAGTTTTGGTTTCAGGTATCGACCCGAACATGGTCATGCCGCAAAAGGGTGACCGGTTGACATTACAGGAAGTCAGCCTGCTGCGAGCCTGGATCGATCAAGGCGCCAAATGGCCTGAAGGACTCGACCCGAAAAGTTACACCGAGAAGAAATCGCATTGGTCTTTCAAAGCCCCCGTAAAAGCACCCATTCCTGCCGTTAAAGACAAGAAATGGGTGCGCAATCCCATTGATGCTTTTGTACTCGCCCGGCTGGAGAAGGAGAAATTGCATCCTTCATCCGAAGCCGATCGCGTCACACTCATCCGTCGACTCAGCCTCGACCTCACCGGTCTCCCCCCGACGATCAAGGAGATCGACGATTTCGTTGCAGATAAAAGCCCTGACGCCTATGAGAAGCTGGTGGAACGCCTGCTGGACTCACCCCATTATGGTGAACGCTGGGGACGTCAGTGGTTGGATGCTGCCCGATATGCGGATACCAACGGTTATGAGAAGGATGTGCCGCGCTCCATCTGGCTCTATCGCAACTGGGTAATCAATGCGTTTAACAAGAACATGCGGTTCGATGAATTCACCATCGAACAGATGGCTGGTGATCTTTTACCGAATGCGACCACCGAACAAAAAATTGCCACCGGCTTTCATCGCAATTCGATGATTAACGAAGAGGGTGGGGTGGACCCTGAGGAATTCCGTGTGGCTGCCATCATTAATCGTGTCGAAACTACCGGCAAAGCCTGGCTGGGATTAACTGTTAATTGCGCCCAGTGTCACACGCACAAATACGATCCCATCTCACACAAGGAATATTACCAGTTGTTCGCTCTCTTAAATAATGATGACGAGCCAATGCTCGAAGTGCCCAGCAAAGAACAACAGGCAAAGCGCGCCGAGATCAAGAAGCGGGTTGCCGCCGTGGAAGACGAGATGCTGGCCAAGGATTCGGATTTGGCGAACCGGCAAGCTGCATGGGAAGAGAAACAGCGTGCCGATGCGGTCGAGTGGACAGTGCTTGATCCAGAATCATATTTTGGCGCTGTGGGAACCAAGTTTACTGAGGAAGACGACAAGTCGTTGCTGGCCACTGCGTCGAATCCTGGGAGCTCAACCTACACCGTCACCACCAAAACGAAGCTCAATAATATTACCGCGTTTCGGTTGGAGGCGATCACCGATCCCAATCTGCCGCACAACGGTCCTGGACGAGCGGACAACGGCAACTATGTATTAACTGACTTTAAGATCGATGCGATTTCGGCGGATGGAAAGGCCACCAATCATGTAAAACTTGAAAATGCAACGGCTGATTACTCGCAGCCTGGTTTTTCAATCACCAACGTTTTAAATGGAAATGGAAAAGGGAAGGTTGGATGGGCAGTCGATGGTGGTCCTGGCCGCATCAATGTAGATCATCGGGCGGCATTCGAAACCAGGGAACCAGTTGGTTTCCCCGAAGGCACCACGTTGATATTCACGTTGAAGCAGCTTTTCGGTGGCCAACACACGCTGGGGCGCTTCCGTCTTTCAGCGACAACCCGCACGCAACATCCGATTGTTGCTGATCCTTTCATGCCGGCCATTCGGAAAGTGCTCAACACTCCGCTCGAGAAGCGTACAGCGGAACAGCAGCGTGAATTGTTCAGCATCTATCGAAAGCTGGATTCCAAGTGTGAGGAAGGCAATCAAAAGATCGGTAAGATCATGGATGAATGGCCGCTGGCAGATACCACGATGGTGCTGGCCGCGCGTCCGGAACCCCGCGAAACCCATATCTTCAAACGCGGTGATTTCCGCAAACCCTTGGAAGAAGTAAAGCCCGACGTGCCAGCTTTCATGCCCGCGTTGCCCAAGAATGTGCCGCATAACCGGCTGGCTTTGGGACGGTGGCTGGTGGACAGAAATAATCCTTTAACGGCCCGGGTGACTATCAACCGTTTCTGGCAAGCCTATTTTGGCCGCGGCATTGTCACCACCTCCGAGGATTTCGGTACACAAGGCGACAAGCCTTCGCATCCTGAATTGCTGGATTGGCTCGCTTGCGAGTTCATGGATAAAGGCTGGGATATGAAAGCCATGCACCGCCTGATTGTTGAATCAGCCACTTACCGCCAGGCTTCCAAAGTTACACCCGAGCTTTATAAGATTGATCAGTACAATCGTCTTCTTGCACGTGGACCACGGTTCCGTGTTGAATCTGAAACCATTCATGATATCGCGCTGAAGACGGCCGGCCTGTTAAGCGACAAAATCGGCGGGCCGAGTGTGTATCCGCCAATTCCAGACGGTGTGCTTGGTTTGGCTTATGGTGCGCCCATGAAATGGGAGGTCAGCAAAGGCGAAGACCGCTATCGTCGCGCGCTTTATACTTTTTGGAAGCGCTCCGCACCGTATCCCGCACTTTCGATCTTTGATTCGCCCAATGCCGATGTGGTGTGTGTCCGCCGTGTCATGTCTGATACTCCACTTCAGGCTCTCACGACCTTGAATGACTCCGTCTTTCATGAAGCGGCTCAAGCAATGGCCATGCGCGTCTGGAAGGAAGGCGGCAAGACCGATCGTGAGCGTGCCATTTATGGTTTCCGTCTTTGCACAGGACGTCAGCCTGACGAAACCGAATTGAAAGCTCTCCTTGGCATGCTCAAGGATGAGGAGGAATATTTTGAGAATCGCTCGACCGAGGCCATTCAGGTGGCCTCAGAAGATCCCAAGAACCCGCCTGCAAATGTGAATTTGCACCAGGTGGCCGCGTGGACGCTCGCCTCCCGCGTGTTGTTGAACATGGATGAGACCATTACGAAGGAATAAATGACGTTATGAAACAACCCAGAATTAATTTCCGGCAGGAAATGGAAATGGAAGCGAAAAAACTTCTGACCCGGCGTCATTTTTTTCGCGACTGCGGCGTTGGTCTTGGGTCCATTGCCCTGGCTTCGTTGCTGAATGGTGACAAGCTGCTGGCTGCCACCGCAGCACGCGCGCAGGCTAAAGCTGATCCTCTACTGCCGAAAGCCCCGCATTTTACCCCCAAAGCCAAGCGCGTCATCTACCTGTTCATGGCCGGGGCTCCGAGTCAGTTGGACATGTTCGATTACAAGCCCACGCTGGCGAAATATGACGGACATCCCGTGCCGGCTGAACTGGTAAAGGACCAGCGTTACGCCTTCATTCCGCGTGATGCGGCGTTGTTCGCGACCACGCTGAAGTTTTCAAAGCACGGCAAATGCGGGGCCGAGCTTTCCGAAACTCTTCCCCATCTCGGTGAAATCGTCGATGACATTGCCATCGTCAAATCGATGACGACAGATGCTTTTAACCACGCGCCCGCGCAGATATTCATGAACACGGGGGCGACGCAGTTTGGTCGTCCCAGCATGGGTTCGTGGGTGACTTATGGATTGGGCAGCGAATCGCAATCTCTGCCTGGCTTCGTCGTTTTAAGTTCTGCTGGCGGCACCAGCGGTGGAGCTTCGAATTGGGGTTGCGGATTCCTTCCCACGGTCTATCAAGGTGTGCCCTTCCGTCGAAGCGGTGACCCCATTTTGAGCCTTTCCAATCCAAATGGCGTCACGAAGCAGATGCAGCGCGACTCGCTCGATGTTCTGAAAGAACTCAATCAACACCATCTCGACGTGGTGGGTGACCCTGAAATCGCCACGCGCATCAATGCATTCGAGATGGCCTATCGCATGCAGGCCAGCGCTCCCGAGTTGATGGATATTTCCAAGGAATCAAAAGACACCCTCGAAATGTACGGCGCTGAGCCGGGGAAGAGTTCGTTCGCGAACAATTGTTTACTCGCCCGACGCCTAGTCGAACGTGGTGTTCGTTTTGTTCAGCTTTACCATGAAGCGTGGGACCATCATAGTGAGGTAATCAACGGGGTTAAGAATCAATGTGGGGTGACAGACAAGCCGGCTGCGGCGCTGATCAAGGATTTAAAACAACGCGGCCTGTTGGAAGACACTCTGGTGGTTTGGGGGGGGGAATTTGGCCGCACTCCGATGGTCGAAACCAATGAGGCAGCTGGACGCAAAATGGGGCGCGACCATCATCCGCAGGCTTTCACGATGTGGATGGCTGGCGGCGGCATCAAGCCTGGAATTACTCTGGGGCAGACCGATGACTTTGGTTTCCACATTGTGGAAGACCGGGTTCATGTGCATGACCTGCACGCCACGCTTCTGCACCTGATGGGCTTCGATCACACCAAACTGACCTATCATTTCCAGGGGCGCGATTTCCGCCTGACCGACGTGGAAGGCGAGTTGGTGCCGAAGCTTTTCACATAATAATAAGATTAGGTGGATTTTGCCCCGAAGTCGCTTGGCGTAAAGGCGTTATTATTGGTAAAATTTGCTCTTGTCAAATTCCCAGTCGTTGGTAGGTTATCGGGCCTTTGTTATGAAAGCTGATTTACATCCAAAATATCAGGAATCGGAACTGCGTTGTGCCTGCGGCAACATTATTAAGACCCGTTCCACCAGAAATTCTCTTTTGTTAGGTATTTGCAACGCCTGCCACCCGTTTTATACTGGTACGCAGAAGTTCGTTGATACCGCCGGTCGCGTGGATAAGTTCCAGCAGCGTATGGCCAAGACTCAGGCCGCCCAAGCTGCCGCTGCGACCAAGAAAAAGAAGAAGTAGCTTATTTCTCCAGATCCGCCCGCTTGGTTTTATCGCCACGCGGGCGGACTGTTTTTATATGGCCCGGCGCTTTGCCGCCGGGATCTTCTCTTTTAAACGGTCCCAACTCTTTGTTACATGGATTTACGCCCACATATTGATAAATTCGCCCGCCGCTTTTCCGAAGTTGAAGCTTCGTTAAGCGATCCGAAAGCTTTTGAAAATGCTCAACGCTTTCAGGAACTTTCGAAGGAGTACTCACGCTTAAAGGGGCTGGTGGCCGGTGGGAGTGCTTATTTAAAGGCGGTGGCGGATCTGGAAGAGAACAAGACCTTGCTGGCTGCCGAACCTGCTGATTCTGAGATGGCCTTGATGGCGAAGGAAGAAGTCACCCGTTTGGAAGAAGTGGTCAAAAAGCTTGGCTTGGAGGTGCAGGCCGGAGTTCTGCCGCCTGATCCAACTGATTCCCGCAATACGATCGTTGAAATTCGTGCCGGAGCTGGCGGTTCCGAGTCTGCCCTGTTTGCTGCGGATCTCTACCGGATGTATACCCGCTATGCCGAGTCCCAAGGCTGGAAAGTGGAATCGATTGATGCCAGTCCTTCCGATCTGGGTGGATTTAAGGAAGTCATTTTCGGTATCACCGGATCGGATGTCTACAAGCGGCTGAAGTACGAAAGCGGTGTGCATCGTGTGCAACGCGTGCCGGCTACCGAAGCGCAGGGCCGCATCCATACCAGCACCTGCACCGTTGCAGTATTGCCTGAGGCTGAAGAAGTGGACATCGATATCAGACCCGAGGATTTGTCCGTTGATCGCTGCCGCGCATCCGGCAAAGGCGGGCAAGGCGTGAACACCACGGATTCAGCAGTGCGACTTCACCACATACCCTCCGGCTTGATTGTTTATTGTGCGGATGAACGTTCCCAGCATAAAAACAAGGCCAAGGCGATGACCGTCCTTCGTTCCCGCCTGTTGGAGAAAAAAATTGCCGATGAAAATGCCAAGTACGCCGCGCAACGAAAAGAGCAGGTCGGCACCGGTGAGCGTAACGAGCGCATTCGCACCTACAATTTTCCGCAAAACCGTGTTACCGATCACCGGATCGAGGTGACGCTCTACAATCTTCCAACTTTTGTCGAAGGAGAAATTGATTCGATCATCGAGCCGCTCATGACCAACGATCTGAATGAAAAGTTGGCGGCTCTAAAGTTGTAATCAAAATCCCGTACGTTTCTATGTTTCTATTCATCCAATGAATTCTTCCAAAAGCTTTCCCCAAGGAATCGTCTTCGATTGCGATGGCACTCTCGCTGATACCATGCCGTTGCATTGGCAAGCCTGGCAGACCATCAGCCGGCGCTATCAATTGCATTTTCCTGAAGACCGTTTTTACTCCCTCGGAGGCGTTCCGTCCCGTGACATTTTGAAGATGCTGGGAGAAGAACAAAAGATTGCTCTCGACCATCTGGCCGTCGCGCGCGAGAAAGAGGCTGAATACTGGCCGTTGATCGCCCAGGTTGAGCCGATTCACATCGTCGCAGATGTGGCCCATGCGAACCACGGTAAAATCCCCATGGCCGTTGCATCGGGCGGGACGCGTCACGTGATTGAAGAGGTGCTTAAGCATCTAAACATCCGGCATTTGTTCAACGCAGTGGTGACGAGCGAGGATGTGGCCAACCAAAAACCGGCTCCGGACATTTTCGTGGAAGCTGCTCATCGCATTGGCGTGCCGCCGCAACATTGCCGTGCTTACGAAGATACCGACCTGGGCATGCAGGCCATTCGCGCAGCGGGCATGGAAGCAGTTGATGTCCGCCACTTACTATCCGCGAACGGTAAGAAGTCGGCCTGATACGAAATAATACTTAGGAAGCTATCTCCTCAGTTTCGAGTGCTTGCTCTGGTGCCGTGATTGTTGCCGGTCGTCGTTTCCAGATGTAACGGAACATGAGCGTGCGCAACAGCGCAGTCAAGGGAATGGCCAACACGGCTCCGATAAATCCTCCCAACAAGGTGGTGCCTACCATGACGGCTACCATGATGGTGAGCGGATGCAATCCTGCGCGGTCACCGATGATTTTCGGAATGATGACAAAATCTTCCAGCAGTTTCACCGAGGCCACGATGGCGATAACTGCCAACGGATGGCCCCAGTCACCGTATTGAACAGCCGCCACGATCAAGGCCAGCGCCAGTCCCGTTATGGTGCCCAGATACGGCACAATACCTAGAACTGCGATCACCGCTCCCAAAAGCACCGCGTAGTTCAGGCCCATGATCAAATAAGCAATCGTCATCAACCCACCCACACACAAAGCCACCAATACCTGCCCTCTGAAGAAAACAATCATGCAGTCATTGAACGAGCTGAGGATAAAAACGATCTCCTGCTTCGCTTTGGATTCGTGAATGGGGAGGTAGTCGGTCCAACGGCGCGTAATGCCCTTCTTCTCCAAAAGAAAATAGAAGAGATAAACGGGCACGAGGACGAAACCAATTAAAAACTCCACCCATGTGGTTACTTTGCTAAGTTGATTGGTAATCCATTCCAATGTCCACATGCCAGCCTTGGTTAGTGCAGGGATAATTACCTCGTCGACTGGCGAATTCGCAATCGTCTTCGGTTTTCCCAGCGCTGCATTATTGGTTGGGCTTTCAACGTTATTTGTGCCCGTGACCGCCACCATATTGGTCGCAGAACTCGAAGATTCGGTTCCGGGTTTTCCAGCGTGCGCGATGCCCTGGCTTGCCTCATGCTGCCAGACCATTGCCAACCTGTGGCCCAAGGGTGTTTGTAAGAAATGATCAAAACGCGACTGCAACTTGTGGGTGGTATCTGGAAAATCTTTAACCAGCTTGCGCGTCTCACGAACAAGCCCCGGCACAACTGAACCAAGAAGTGCCGTCACAATCACCACTCCCAGCAGAAAAACCAGCAGGATGGAAAAGAGCCGGGGGATTCTCCGGCGAACAAAAAATTCCACAACCGGATCAAGTATATAAGCAAGAACCAGGGCGACCGCGACCGGCAGCAGTACGCCAGACAAGGCATTAACGATCCATCCGACCGACCAGACCAGCATGACCAGCAGACACATTACGACGGTGATTGCCGCCGCGGTGAGGGCGAACCATAAAACTTGCGCCTGTCTTGGAGTGGGAGGGGGAAAGTTCATATTCCTGTGCGTCTGCTTTATAATTCGAATTTCTGCCTGGCTGAGGACGAACCATGCGCGTTTCTAAAAGACTATCTCGCAACGCGACCTGCGCTTACCAACACCCTCGGTGTTGTAACTCCGCAATGCTCCACATTCGCTGAGTTCACATGGAAGGAGCCTCATCCCTGACCTAATTTTTTTGACTTTTCCGTAGCGGCACGGACAGCGTTCATCAAGGTGCCGCGCAACTGACCCTTCTCGAGTTCGTGCACACCCTCGATCGTAGTCCCACCCGGACTCGTAACCATGTCCTTGAGCGCACCGGGATGCATGCCAGTCTCAAGCACCATCTTCGCGCCGCCCAGAAGGGTTTGGGCCGCCAATTTCGTCGCAATATCACGCGGCAAGCCTGAAGCAACTCCGCCATCACTCAGCGCTTCAATGATCATATACACATAAGCAGGTCCGCTGCCGCTCAACCCCGTCACCGCATCGAGCAACGCTTCTTTAACTTGGAAAGCAACGCCAACCGCCGAAAAAAGTTTCTGGGCCAATTGTCCATCCTCCGGAGTGGTGGATTTACCGAAGGCGTAGGCAGTGGCCGATTGGCCGACGATTGCCGGGGTGTTGGGCATTACGCGGATGGCCCGTGAATTTGCGGGAAGTCCCGCTTCAATCTTCGCCAAAGGCACACCAGCAGCTATGGAGATGATCAGGTGATCTTTGGTAAATTGATCCCGAATTTCCGCGAGCACTCCGCTGACCTGATCCGGTTTGACGGCCAGCAGCAGGACGTTGGCAAATCTGGCAACTTCAACGTTGGACGAAGTGACTTTGGCTCCAACTTCTTTGGCGAAGGACTTGCCGGCCGCTTCGATTGGATCGCTCGCGATTATTTGCTCGGCCGATACCAGTCCGGCTTGAATAAAACCTTTCGCCAAAGCGGTCCCCATCTTGCCGGCACCCAGAAAGCCAATTGTCAGTTTCGCAGACATGCCGGATTTGTATCAGTTTGGTGGCGCAAGCAAAGGCGAAAGATTTAGCGTGTTCCAGCCTGCATCGTTGATAATCCTCGAGTCTTGACCAGGTAAATCCACCTTTGGTCACGGTTCAACCCCAACTTGAACAAACAATGTTGGGCCAGCACCTCTTTTGCAGCTGGGGTGAGCGGAACAGCTCCTTTCGCCTGTCAGTGGCGATATAATAATTCCAGTATTATAGGTGCCACAAACAGCACCTTTACTCTATCAAACGTTTTGACGGCAATGCGGGCAATTATTCTGTGCAGGTAACCAATGCTGCCGGCAGTGTCGCCAGTGCAGGGGCCATGCTCACAGTAACTCAACTAAAGATTGCGGACTTGTTGCTGGCCAACAGGATGATGAATCTTACGGCGAACGGTGCGCCCGGGACAAACCATGTTGTCCAAACTTCGACGAACCTGATGAATTGGACTCCTCTGGCGACTTTGAATAGCAGTGATGGAGCGCTGCAATTCAACGAAGCGGTTTACACCAATAATCCGCTGCATTTTTACCGTGTTACTGCTCCGTAACAAGGCCTGCGAAGTAAAATCGGCCAGTTCGTTTTAGGAACTGGCCGATACCACGAGTCTAATAAACTAAATAATCAATTGGGCTGGTTTGATTTCGCTTTCATGGCGCGAAACCTGGCCCAACGCGCAGTGACTGCCGCTGCGACCTTCGCCCTTCCGGCGGCAGAGAGACGGTTCTTTCCGGCCGCGACTGCCTTTTGGGGCTTGGCGGCGTTGTACTTGGCCCAGCGGATACGTTGGGCGGCTGCAATTCTTTCCCGGGCAGCTGGGCTGAGATTTCTTTTACTGCCATTCAGCCCATGCAGGCCATTCTGACTCCCACGGTTTCCACCGCGAGTGTATGTTAGCGGAGACAAACCCAGAATCTGGTTTAGCTCGAGAGTCAGCGTTTCGATCTGCTCCCGCACATGGACAGCTCGTTTGAGCTGTTCCAAGGACAAAGTGGCAATTGAATTTGACATAGTAACAGGTTAAATTTTTTTGTTTTGCGGCTTCCAGCTTGTCTTCCGATTTTCTTTAATAAATCGTAAACACCAGTCTTAGCCGACTTATTACATCTCCGGTTCCCAATACTCATAACAGTAAACCCTCTTACTCGCCTTAATTACTACTACATATTTGTGTAATTCTTGCATGTAAGGTTGGATTACAACTGGGACGCTGATGGGTGTAATAATTAGCGTCAGACTTTGAGCGGTTCTGCGCGGTTCTCCTGCTGGTTCATCGAAACTGGCTGGTAAACTGAGAGCCGGATTTCGGCCTGTTCCAATGGAGGTTCGCGAGAGGCAATCGTGGTCGCACGTTTGAAGCTTCCTAAGTTACTTATGCCATTTTGTAATGAATCGCCATATTATTTAAAAGAAAAAGGACGCCGTTGCCGGCGTCCTTAGATTTAAGCACTGCACCTTTGAAGGTGCTTTGGATTAATTGGCTTTCAGACGGAAAAACCGCTGGGTGTCAGCCGATTGCGAGTTGGTGTAGGTAAAGGGCCCAGCACCCAGCGCCGCTGCGTTGGTCCAGGGGCCAGCAACGCTGATGGCAGTCTGTAAGGTGTATGATCCAGTCCAGTTAAACACCGAGTTGGTGCCGTTGAAACTGGAGCTTAATGTCGGAGTCAGAGCCGAACCAGTGGCTGCGGGATACAGCTGAGTCATCGGAATGACTGACTTTAACTGACTGGTGCTGGACCAGCTTAGATGGACTTCCGCCGTGCTCGTGCCTTCGAAGTATTCCATCAGTAGGTCATACTTCTGGCCCGCTGTCAGTGTTACTGGAGCACTTGCCCATTCGGTGACGGACTGGCTGGCCCAGTGGTTCACCACCAGTTGTCCATTGATCCACAATCTCGCCCCATCATCCGAACGGGTGTAGAAGGTGTAATCCTGGCTGTAGAGCGGCTGCACTTTGCCCGTCCAGCGGACAGTGAAGCGATCCACAGAGATGCTCGGGTCAGGTGAACCGGTGCCGAAGTTGAAGTCGATATTGGTATCGATCCGGGTCAACGTCGGCGCGTTGGTGAAGGTTTGTGCCTGGATGGTGTAGTAATCACCGCGCAAACCAGTACCTGTGCCCGGGGTTGCGGGAATGGTTACCGCCAATTGCGCGGCCGAATTGGTGGTGAAGTAAGTTCCAGCGCCACTGCCCACAACCACAGTGTAGAAGCCAGCATCTGCGAGCTGGACATTGCTCAGATTGAGCGTGGAATCCGTCGCTCCAGCGAGGTCATTGCCGGCGAACGACCACTGGTAAGTCAGATTGGTCGCGCCATTGGCATAGATGGTGAAGCTTCCACTGCTACCAATGTTTGTGGAGACACCCACTGGTGCCGCCGTGATGATCGGAGCCCGATTGGTCACCGTGAGAAGGGCATTGGTGCTGAATGTAAAGTTGATCGGATTAGCGACATAGACACTGTAGTTGCCGGCATCGCTGAACTGGATGTTCGTCAATGTCAAGGAACTGTTGGTTGCGTCAGTAATACTGACCCCTTCATATAGCCACTGGTAGACGCGGGGGTCGGTTCCGGCGGACGAGGTCACCGTAAACGTAACACTGGAGCCAGCACCGGTGCTCTGGCTCTTGGGTTGGGTCGATAGGATTGGTGCCGTGTCATTCACCGTCAGCACTGCATTTGTGGAAGTGATGGGGCCGAAGAGGTTGGTAACTGTCACGGTATAGGTGCCTGAGCTTATGACTTGCACGTCATTGAGGACATAGCTGGTGCCAGTGGCGCCGGCGATGTCCGTCCCATTCAGGGTCCATTGGAAGGCAAGGTTATTGGATGAAGCCTGGGTAAGTGACGCTGTAAATGTGACGTTGACACCAGCATTCACCGTCTGACTCTTGGGTTGGAGATTAAATACGGGAGGCGTATTGGTAATGAGCACGTTGGCCACTGAGCTGGTTGTGGTGCCAAGCGGGTTCGTCAATACAACCGTGTAAGGTCCGGATTGCTCGGCCTGTGCATTGCTGAGCGTCAGGGCTGTGGTAGTTGCTCCAGAAAGGTTGGTTCCGTTCAAGCGCCATTGATAAGTGATGTTCGTTGTTCCAGTGGCGGTGACCGTGAGCTTGGGAGCGGTAGGGGTGCCGGCAGCGTTGGTAAGTCCAACAGGTTGCAATGTAATAAGAGGTGCCGTATCGACCACCGTCAGAGATACCACCGAGCTGGTGATGGAGGTTGTTCCAGCAGCGTTGGTAATGATCACCGAGTAATTGCCCACAGTAGCTGCATTATTCTGAGCCGCTGTGCGGGTAAAGGTGCTGGCTGTTGCTCCGGCTATGTTTGCTCCATTAAATGTCCATTGGTATTTGAGTGTACCGACGCCGGTAGCGTTGACTGAAAAGGTCGCATTAACGCCTGCATTGACAGTAACATTTTGCGGCTGGATGGCGATGTCGGGATCGATTCTTGAAACGGAGAAGGTCCCGTTTGTGCCGGTGATATCATTACCCGTGGTTGCGATCGTGGTCCCGCCAGGTGAGAAAATGCGCAAGACTTGTGCACCCGTGCCTGGGCCCGTGCTTGATGAGGGACTACTCCCGGTGCAGCCGCTGAGAATGTAAAGGTTCCCAGCTGCATCGAACTTCAAGGCGCGCGCATAAAGGATGGAGCTGAATGAATTTAACCACAGACGTTTGGAGAGGTCCGGCACCCCGTTGGTTAACGGCAGAATCCATGTTCTGCTGTCATCGCGTACAACTGCCAAAAATTTCTGGTCGGCTGATACGGCCACTGCCATGGTTTGTCTGAGCAGGTCGGCGGCCGAAGTGCTTGCCAGGAGGTTTGTGCTCACAAAATAGGAGTTAAAAAGGGTGGTGCTCCCAGTTGAATCATGAACAATAACGCCGCCTTCAAGTCCGTTGATGCGGTATGTGGAAGTATAAAATTTGCCATCTGCGCCTCTGTCCATGTCCACATAGATTGTACCGGTAAAGGTGATGCCTTCCTTGGAGGTCGGGGTCCAAACGCGTGTAGCATCAGAGTCATAGGGCAGTGGACCGCCTAACACGTCGTAACGCCAGAGACTCTGTTCCTGGTTTTTGGTCGTGGTTGTTTTGTCCGACTGGAGATCTTCGTCGATTGTGTATACCTTCATATTCCCCGCCGCAAGAGAGCCTTCGACGAAGGTTGCTCCGATGCTGCCATGGGTATTCGCTGTGCCGACTGGGACGGCGGCTGTTCCCAGCGCAGAGAGCGGTCTCAGCACTGGTCCCCCTGAAATCACATTCGGGTCGGTGTAATACAGGTTACCTGTGGCATCACTCCAGTCGGCGACATAAAGAGTATCATCCTGTCCCACCATTAATTTCCAAGGTGCTGCCAGGGCGCCACTAGTGAAATCCAGTCCGCCCGTGCTGGCTGTATCTCCCAAGCCCAGAGCATCCGTTTGGTCCGCATTCAACATGTAAATCCCGTCACCTGTTACTCGGGAAACATTGTTGGAGGTGGTGGTGGTGGTGGAAGAGTTAGCCACGTAAACCCGGCCGAAGTAGGGACTGCTTGGATTCTGATTAATCGCAAGTCCTCGAGGTGTTGAAAAGTTTAGCAGCGCATTTGTATCCTTGCTGGTTTGGAACACAGGGGCGTTAGTTCCATTAGCGGTGACGAATCCCTGGGTGCTCACTTTTTTGACCACAATTTGAAAATTCGTGGCAGCACCCAAGTTGAAGGACTGTGTGCCTTTGCTCAGCGCTCCCAGATCGTTGGTGCTGGTAGCGTTGTTGAAAATAACCTTCACATTATCGGCATCCTCATTCAAGATGAATGAGATGGTTCCTGAGTTGTTGATAATACCGGAAGCGTACGGGACGGCTTTCGCGGATGGTTGCAGTCCTGCTAATGCCAGCGTGATTGCCAGCACTTGCACGACTCCCTTGGTATTTAGGCTTTTGGTTGGGCTCATACTTTGTTTAAAGGTTTTATGGGAAATTTACCCTGGCTTTCATGTAAAAATTGAATCCATCTTCTAGGTTAACGCTCTAAGAAAAGCAATATAAATAGCACTGTAGCCTTGTGAAAAATTGGATTTTACGCCCAACTGTACGGACGCGTAATAATACTTGTGAAGCTCCTTCGGCATCTACACCTTCTGTAGTGTACCGTCTTTTTGGAGGTGATACCTCTGTCCGCGCCAAAGAATGCTATTGCCAAAAAATGCCTGCATCCAAATGCCAAACTGAAGGATATCTTTGATGGGTGCCAGCCAACAGTGATTTCGCTGGCCATCCTTGTTAAATCTGCTCTGAAGCGTTTCCGCCATAAGAATGCGGGCCAGCAGGGAGATGGCGAGAAAAAGCAGCACTCGGTGTGTTGGTTGCATGATGTACCAGGCTAGAGGCCACAAAGTGGGATTGCTGATGATGCTCATCGCATAGGGTGCGGGCTTACTGACTCGAATGGTTCGTGCCCAGCGGAGTTGATGTGCCCAGACTTCCTTCCAGCCCATGGGATGCGACAGGCAATCAACGACGATGGGACTGATCACTATTTCTTTTCCGGTCTTGGCGATTCGGTTGCCAAGTTGAAAATCATCCGCCAAATAATCAGCCAAAGCCTCGAAACCCCCTATACTCTTTAGCTGCGCTCGACGTGTGGTCATCACGGCTCCCAAAGCAAAATCGAGTGGCTGCAGATTTTGGCCCTGCAACACCTGACTCCAGAAATCGGCATTGATGGCAATCGCCTCCCAATGCATCGCCAGATTGGAAGGATTCGCGAGACGATAAAAGCAGTTCACCAGGCCCGTGTTCGCATTTTCCAAAGGAGCCACCGCATTTTTCAGAAAATCGGTGGAAACCAACACATCTGCGTCACTGACGCTAATAATTTCGTGCCTGGCGAGTCGAGATAGTTGGATGAGAGTGGATACTTTAGCGTTAAAACCCAGAGCCTCTTTGCAGATAACGAGTTGGATGTAGCTTCCCGGATGATCGCTAATCAATTTCCTAACTGCTTCGCACGCAGGGTCTTCTGCGGCAGCAACTCCGAATAAAATTTGAACTTGGCCTTTGTAATCCTGTTGTAGCCAGCTTTTCAGGCATTCCACCGTTTTTGTATCGCACCCTTTCAGCGGCTTCAGCAAGGTCACCGGCGGTTGAAAGGAAGGGTTCGGCAAGCGCGTGTGCAAAGGGAATCGCCATGCTGCAACCCATTGCCAGCAAGCGAGTAACACACTTAAGAGGGCCATTATGGCTAAAACCGTAACCACGCGGCTCTTTTCCTAGAGATAAGGGGAAAGTTCCGCAAGCGCCAATTCCTAAGCGCGTTTTTAGGAGAAGACCATTGACCTCTGGCAGTAAAAAGCCTTAAAAAGCCCTCGTCCAAGAGTAGCACCAACAATAATCATCAACAGCGCACACTTATGGCTGAGAGACTTCGCTGCGCCGTGATCGGAACTGGCGCCATCGGTTTGGAACATCTGAAGAGCTTTTCGCATTGCCACCGCGGTGGCGCAGTGGCCATCGCCGAGAGCAATCCTGCGCGTGCACGCGAAGCGGGCGAACTCTATCGTGTCCCCAGGATATACTCGGATTATCGTGAACTGCTGGAGCAGGTGGACATAGATGCCGTTACGATTGCGTTGCCGAATCACCTGCATGCCCCGGTTGCACTGGAGGCGATTAAGGCGCGTAAACATGTGTTCCTTGAAAAGCCGATGGCATTGAACGCCAAAGAGGCAGCCAGGATTGTGGATGCTGCCGCTAAAATGCGGCGCACCATCATGGTGGGACAGAATTTTCGGTTCAATCGCCAAACGCAACTGGCCAAAATGGCGGTGCAACGCGGTGATCTCGGTGAAGTTTATCATGCTCGTTGCTTCTGGCTGCGGCGTAGCGGCATTCCCCGCACCGGCTCCTGGTTTACTCAAAAGAAATTGTCCGGTGGTGGCGCGACTCTGGATATTGGCGTCCACATGTTGGATGCTTGTCTGCACTTGCTTGGCGAGTTCGACGTCGCCAGTGTCTCGGGGCAGACCTTTGCCAAGTTCGGCAATCGGGGCTTGGGCGACGGCACCTGGGGCAAAAGTGAAATCGATCCCAAAAAACCTTTCGATGTGGACGACTACAGCGTGGCTTTGCTGAAGATGAAAAGCGGCCGCACCGTCAACTTCGAAGTCAGTTGGGCCGCCCATCAACCGACGGAAGGGCGGGATTATGGAGTGGACCTCCTGGGCACCTCGGCCGGTCTGTCACTCTATCCCGCCAAGCTCTTCCGCAATGGTCCGCTGGGATACGAAACCATTCAGCTCTCAGCACCCAAGGTCCCCCTGCCGGAAGATCGCATACAACACTTCGTGAATTGTGTGTTAGACGACAAAAAGCCTGCGGTTACTGTTGAAGAATCCTTGAAAGTGCAACAAGTTCTGGATGCCATTTACACTTCGGCGGCGACAGGCAGGGAAGTTCGGTTGAGCTAATTTTTTTTTTGAATTTTAGACAATTTGCCGGTTGATCAGCGTCTTCTCTTTGAACATGCCGGCAGAAAGCAATCTTGAGCGCCTCTATGATGAACACGCCCAGGCGCTTTTTGCATTCCTGCTCAATTTTACCCACAACGAGGCGGATACACGCGATCTCCTGCAAGAACTCTTTATAAAACTGGCACGACGCCCTGAATTGCTCAAAGGGGTTCGTGATGAACGCGCTTTCCTTCTGCATCTGGCGCACAACCTTGCCATCGATCTTGTTCGTCGCCGTGGAACTCGCGAAAAGAATTACGATCAGCTTGCTTTGGAGATAAATTCGGTTTTCTTGCCTGCTACCGACCGCGATGAAGCCGCTTTTCGCGTTGCGCTGAGTAAAGCATTGGGCGAACTGCCTGCGGAACAACGTGCGGTTGTTCACCTCAAATTGTGGGAAGGATTGACCTTCGAGGAAATCGCGAAAGCCCTGGACCTTTCACCTAACACTGCGGCCAGCCGATATCGCTACGGTTTAGACAAACTGCGCGAGCAACTGCGTCCTCTCTATGAAGAAATCAAATGATCTCAACGCTATGAAACCAGACGATTTCGAAAAACAACTGCAGCAACAGTCGATGCGAGCCATTCCCGGCGAGTGGCGCAATGAGATTCTTGATGCAGCAAAGAGCGCTGCTCCAAAGCAACACGACACGAGCAAGTCTCCCTCCTTTCTCTCAACTCTCAACCATCAACTCTCAGCCATTCTTTGGCCATGTCCGCAAGCCTGGGCAGGGTTGGCTGCAATTTGGCTCATCGTCCTGGCCGTTAATTTCACAACTGCAGACCGGACAGAAGTCGTCGCAAAGGTCGCAACACCTTCACCAGAAATCATCATGGCACTCAAGGAACAGCGGCGTGAACTGGCCGAACTTGTTGATCGTCATGATATCGAGCCGGTTGACCTGCCGAAGTCTGTTCCGCCAAAGCCTCGCAGCGAGCGTCGTATCACGGTGATTGTAGTTTGAGAATTACCAAGGAACTACTTATGACAGACCATCAGCCAACCAGTATTGAAAAACGTGGATTTCTCCGTTGTCTCTTTAGTTGGAGAATGATTCGGCGTTACCTCTTTTGTCTCGCCTGTTTGGCAACCCTGGTCGCTTTATTCTATGCGGTGGAAAACTGGCGGGGCAAACACGCCTGGGAACAATACAAACGCGAGCTGACCGCCAGGGGAATCAACATGGATTGGCATCAATTCATACCGCCGCCCGTGCCGGACGAACAGAATTTTGCCATGACTCCGTTTTTAGCTGCTTTGTATGATTTTAATCCGGAGCCGTTGCAGCCTGGGCAATCACGCTGGAAAGATACGAATGCTTACAACCGGGCGACCCAGTTTGGAACAGATCTGGATCATGAATACGTCAAATGGAGTGAAGCTAAAAGGACCAGCCTTCAGGATGCGCCTTCGGATTCGAAAGCCAATTCAAAGACCTCCGCTGGTTTGAATTCAACGGCCAACGCAAAGGAGGCTTCCGAGATTTTAAAATACCTTGAGAAATACGGACCGGTGCTGGAGGAGGTGCGTTTGGCGAGTCGCCGGCCTTACTCCCGGTTCAACCTGCGATATGACGAAGAGAATCCTGCAGCCATCCTGCTTCCGCATCTAGGAGTTCTCAATCACACGAGTCAGGTGCTGAAAATGCGTGCCGAGGCAGAACTCGCTTCCGGTAAAACGGATGCCGCCGCCGAAGACGTTAACCTGCTTTTGCATCTGTCAGACTCCATCGAAAATGAGCCGACGGTAATCTCGGTGCTCGTTCGGAACATCATCACAAAAAATGCGTTGCAGGTCGTCTGGGAGGGATTGGCCGCCCATCAATGGTCCGATAATCAGCTTAAAAGTTTTCAGGACGGGTTGGAAAAGCAGTCTCTGATAAAGCACTTTGACCGGACATTGCACGCAGAAGCTGCGGCATTCGGCAATCAGTTGTTCGAGTACATGCGCAATCATGGCTCGGAACTCCCCGTTACTTTGGACCAGAATAGTCCAAAAGCCATTGGGGTCCTTTACAAATGGAGTCCGAAGGGGTGGTTTTACCAGGAGCAGCTCTCTTACCTTCGCACTTTTAACGAGAAGATTTTACCGTTCATTACCCCGGAAAGCAAAAGGGTCAATCCACAGGCATTGAACAATTCTTCAAAATATGTTGCTGATTTAGGGGCAAACCCCTTTTCCACGCTTTGGCATCACAGGATATTTACGGTTTTGCTGATTCCGACGGTTGATATGCTTTCCGCCAAAATCGCCAAGGGTCAAACTGACGTTGATCTCGCCGTGCTCGCCGGTGCGTTGGAGCGGTATCGACTCGCTCGTGGCGAACTCCCCGATTCGCTTGAACTCCTGGTGCCGCAGTTCATAGGGAATATTCCCCGTGAGACGGTGAATGGAGAACCCTTCAAATATCAGCGCACGAATGACCGCCAATTTGAGCTCTACTCCGTTGGCTGGAACGAAAAAGACGATGGCGGCAAAACAATTAACAGCAAGGATGGCAAGTCTATCGATCCTACCCAGGGAGATTGGGTTTGGCCACAGTATCCCAGTCAATGAGTTGTACCAACAATCAATGAATGCCGTTAACGCTTGCCTGTTGTTCGGTTAAGAACTGCCTTGGCGGAAAGTCCATTTGTCTCGAAGCTCAATCCCAGATTTGCGCTGGTGATAGCCGCGAATGGGCCAATTTCAGAGGGTCCCCTTTTTGGTTCGCCCGGATGGCCATAAACGGTCGATTCCATCGTCTGCCATTTTTCGTTCCACACATACGAACCTCCGGCCGGGCAGATTAACTTCGTCTGCCAGAATTGTTCATGGAGCTTCACTGGATCTTCATTGGGAAACCGATGCTTCCATTCGTTAAGGATGGGCAGGTTGCTCCAGGCAAGATTCTGCATTTTGATCTGATATTCCTCCCTGGCTGCGCCCTCGAGTGTCTTCAGGAAATGTTGCTGCACCTGCAGGCATAAATTGGTGCCCAACCAAGGTGCAATCGCTGCTTCAGATGCCGTGGCAACTGCATTGGTTGAACTGCGTGCTGCTTGTCGGTCAACAGCTCGTTTTAACACCGATTCGTTCAAAGTCAGCACCAACGACTTTGGCGTGACTGCATAATAAACAGCCAGTTTGTCCAATTCGTTTTCCTCGCGCATCGACTTTGAAGGGGTGATTTTGACATACGTCTGTCCGTTATACTCGCGGTTTTCCCAGAGAGTCATTCCGGGTGCCGATTGATCTGCGTAGGCGTGCAAGGCGGTCAGAAAAGCAGCCAGCCCCAGTGGATTCTTCACGTCACAATGCAGCGCTACAGGCAATTGATGATATTCATGCTCCAAAAAGTCCTCGGGCTTTTCCGACTGGGCAAGTTCTTCCCAGAAGGGATCCTCGTCCGCATACAAAGACACAGCATGGCCCAGCCAACCCAGAGGATTTGCCTTTATGTTGGGGGCCATCGTCCCAACAAAACTGCTGGCACGCACGACTGGTTCGGATTGTGGGTTAAGCGCCATTACCAGATGAGCCAGCGTCCCTGAATGAGGATCTCCTGCTCCTGGCGGAATACTGGCTCCGCTGCTCAGCCGTACCAATTCAGCGTAGTCACTGCGGGTGATCAATGGCATCACCGTCACCTCGGCGCCAATGCGCTCGGGAGATACCGATAAGCGGACGGCAATAGGGTCAAAATATTGGCTCCAGTTCTGCTGGTAGGTATCTCGCCAGCGCTTATAGGCGTCCGCTTCTGCTTGTGTAACCCTGGTCATTGGCATCTCAGCGATCGGAGTTTGAAATGACAGGGTCCCATAGGTGCTCGAAAGCACACCTTGCGAATTGACGGTCAAGCCTTCCGAATCCGCCGTCGTCAAACTTGTTTCAACTTTGCCGGGCTTCACCGTTCCTTTTACTAATGCATCAAGCGAGGTGGCCTGAGCTTCAGTCATGCCCGCCAAGGCACGGGTGCGTCGGGCGGTGGCAATGCGCCATTGCGGACTGCACCAGCGCCGGATGGTGGCGTCGCTCAAGACCAGAAAAGCGGATTCCTTCTTGTCTCCGCGGGGATAACGATTGCGGAAAAAGAGGTACTCATCCTGCGAACCCAGACTGGCCCGTTTTCCTTTGGTTGTTTCGATCAACCGACCGAGTTGGTACTGGGAGTTGCTGACGAAAACAACATTTCCAACGCTGGCAACATAAGAGCAGATGCTCCGGTCCGGTGAAACTACGCCGGAATAACTCGCTTCCAGAATTTCGCCCCGGACAGGCTTGATGTCTCCCTGCACAACGGCACCCTGTCTCGCCAGCAGAAAGGTTTTCAACATTTCCGGTTGGGTGGCCTCAAAAACTATACCAATGTCCGTTCCGGTCCGTAGATAAGGGTCTGATCCAGTGAAGGCAATGCTGCGGATTACCTGCGGTCCAAAGCGCCGCGACAGCTCATTCAGGCCCAGGCACAATTGTTTCTCATAACGCCCGCGCGAATCCGTGTCGATGGAGCGTGATTCAAACATTTGCAGCAAGGGCGTTCCATGAGCATCCGCCTCATCCATCACCTGTGTCATGGCGGTAAAAGAAGGAAAGAATAATGCATGCTGGTCGGCGGGAATTGAAGCTGCCAGCGGATCGCATTCAATTTTAACATCCTTGATCAATGGTTTCCAGTCCATCTCCTGTACGGTGATGCCGGTTATGTTGGTTAAATCCACTGCGAGTTCTCCCGGTTTGGTCTCGATCAAAAGTCTGTCGAGTTGCAGATTCTCACTAATTGCGCGCCCACCGGTAAAGAGGGCGTAGGTATCGTCTGGTTCAAAATCGGAGCGTCGATTGAATCTTGTGGGTCTGACGGAAGTGGCGTCGGGGCTGACTTTGAGGGCCTTGCTGGCCTCCAGTTGCTGATGACGAAACCAGGCTGCTCCCGGAACGTCACGTTGCAGCAATCGATGGTAATGACTTTGCTTTGCTTTGAGAAATTCCTGTCTCGCTTCTGAGGTTGTGGCGGACGGGGTGACTTTAAAAGCCAGGGAAACCATGCCACGCTGGTCCGGTTTGGGCAGGTAGAGATGTCCTGAAATAAGCTGATCTTTCGGGCCGCATACGTTCAGAAATCCTTGGTTGTAAATCTCCGACGGCTTGGTCCAACGGTTCAGGGTTTCATATCCGGCCAGAAATACTTCCCCTTGGCCGTCGAGCGTGGCATAGGGTTCCATTGCTTCACTCTGGTTCCAAGCCTGGTAAGAGATGGAGAAGGGCACGTTTTTTGGCAATTCGCCTTCAGTAAACTGAATCTCCGACCAGCGCATTCGATAATAAGCGTCTTCCGCCAGCGCGGACTTCACCAGTGAAATGCTGATAATTACGCAGACAAAGGATAGACGGTTCAATTTCATAGTGTGTTCGCAAGGAGGATGAGGAGGGGCGACTTTCCTTGTAGATTTGAATAAAATTTATTTTTCACTCGGCGAGCTTATGCCGTGATACCGCTGGGATGGTAATTGATAAAATTGTGTCGGCAATCGATTAAATGAATGGTTCGACGGGGCTTCCACTGAACCGATTGCAAGTTTGCTGACCATTGTCGTCGATCAAGCGTCCAATATTTTACTCAAGCAATTGAACCTTTTCTCGCCCTCGGCATTCTACCCTGTATAGATGCTAGTGGTGGCCGACGACAAACAACTGCCCGTTCAGGATGCCAGAGCCGGGAAACCGGATGCGTGGGACACCCTTTTCCGCCGCTACCAAATGCCTCTTTACGTCTATGTTTTTGAACTCGTTCATCATGAACAAACCAGCCTGGACATTGTGCAGGAAACGTTTATCAACGCGGTTCGGCACATCGGCAGTTTGCAAAAGGACGAGAAGTTTGGTTCCTGGCTTTTCAGCATCGCACATCAAAAGTGCATTCAACACTGGCGAAGACGTCGGGAGAGCGAGGTGCCCATCGAGGAACAGCAGGAAAACGATTTGTACTATGAGGACGGGCCGGAAGCGCTGCTCATTCGCAAGGAGGAGGAGGAACAATTCATGGCACTGATGAATCAACTGCCACTTGCGCATCGCTCCGTGTTGTTGCTGCACTTCGTGGAGGAATTTTCATTGGAGGAAATTGCAGGCATCACCGGCACACAGATTGGAACAGTGAAGTCCCGCATTCACTACGCTAAGAAGGCGCTGCGTAAATTAATTGAAGAAAGGACATCATGAAAACCCCCCGTGAAGTCTTGTTTGAAAAACATCAAGGAATCGAGTCGAAGCTCGATGCAGTCCGTGCCGAAGCACTCGCCGAGGTTTGCGATGGCAAATCGAAATGCGCTGCCCATCCGGACGCCTTAATGCAGAAGCCTCAGACCCTTTCATGGTTCGGTGAATTCCTGCAATCGTTGCGGCCTCATTTCGTTGGCTTGACGGGAGTCTGGCTCATTATTCTGGGAGTACATTTCGCCACGCGAGACTCCTCGCCCATGCTTGCGGAGGCGCCTGCACCTTCGCCTGAAGTGATCGCCACTTTGAAGGAGCAGAAGCAACTCTTTACCCAACTCATTGGTTCTCCTGAAAGCCCCCAACCCGTCGATCCCGCGTTGCTCGAACGCCGTCCGCGTAGCGAGGTAAAGCAATACATCCGCATCGTTTAAATTTTTATGCAAAACAGCAGTGCCGAATCACCAGCTCCAAAAAAATCCCTTCGTCGTCGCGTGTTGCGCTACGGCATCATTGGGCTGCTCTGGATTGTAACACTCGTGGCCTTGCTGGTCGTGGAAGAGAACTGGCGGGCCAAACGTGCATGGGAAAGTTATAAGGCGGAATTGGAGGCTAAAGGTGAGAAACTAGGTATCGGCGGGTTGATTCCAGCACCGGTGCCAGACGATCAAAACTTTGCACAGACGCCGTTTCTCGCACCACTGTTCGAATTGAATCCTAATCGGAAGCCGGGTGAATCAGCTTGGGCGGATACGAACGCCGTGAATCGGGTTCAACAGTTTGCCAATGATTCTCCCGTGCTCAAGGAGCGCAAGGGCTGGCAGGAGGGGCATGTCACAGACCTGCCAAAGCTGGCCGCGGGTTTCAATACGAACAAGAATTCGGAAGCTGAGAAGCCTGTGTTGTCCCGTACCCAGGCGGCGGAAGAGATACTGAAGCGTGTGGAAAAGTACCAGTCGGTATTAAACGAGTTACAGGAGGCCAGCAAACGGCCCAATTCAAGGTTCAAAATACGCTATGAAGACAATTTTGCGGCGCTTCTGCCGCATCTTGCGCCTCTTAGAAAGTTCGCTGTGATATATTCGGTCCGGGCTTCTGCCGAACTGGCGCTGGGGCACACCGACAACGCTCTCGCGGATATTCGCATGACGTTATATCTCGCGGATGCCATCAAAGATGAGCCGCTCCTCATCTCCAAATTGGTCCGTATCGCGATCGTGCAGTTAGCACTTCAGCCTGTCTGGGAAGGGTTGGGAGAACAGAAGTGGACCGATGCTCAATTGGCTGAGTTGGGACAGGCGTTTAGCAAATACGATCTGATTTCCGAAGGTGCCGATGCCATCCGGGGCGAAAGAGCTTTAGGAAATGAATTTATGGACGCGATCAGAACGAAACGAAACGCGGGTGAATTGCAAGCCATCGGTGGGATTGGACCGATGCCTTCCCATCTGGTGCCGAGTTTCTTCTTTTACCAAAATCAACTGACTGTAAATCACCTCTACCAGGATGTCTCGATGCCAATGTTTTCACCAGAACAGACTCGGGTTCATCCTGAACTGAATCAAACGAACGCATTGGACCTGGAAATGAGAAAGTATCCCTTCCCATACCAGGTCTTTGCCAAACTGCTTTTTCCAGCGGTTGAAAAAGCTACCATGAAAATTGGCTACACGCAGAATGCAGTCGACCTTGCAGCTCTGGCCTGTGCCTTGGAGCGGTATCGGTTGGCACACCATCAATTCCCGTCTTCGCTGGAGGAACTGAAGCCGCAATTCATTGCCAAAATCCCGCATGATGTGGTCAATGGGGAACCACTTCATTATCGGCGCATGGATAATCAGCACTTCATCTTTTATTCAGTGGGCTGGAACCAAATGGACGACGGGGGAACGATCGCATTCACCAAAGGGTCCACTCCAAGTGTTGAACTGAAGGAAGGCGACTGGGCCTGGCCGCAATATCCGGTCAAATAAATCTTTTTTCCTGTGGCTTGCGAGTTATAGTGAGGCATGAAAGCAAGGTTGGTTGCCATACTACTTATAATGGCCGCTGCAGGGCTCATCATCTTCAAGTATTCGCGGCAACCTGCACCAGCGCCAGTCGAACCGGTTGCGTTGCTTTCTTCAAAAACCAATCTCACTCCACGCCTGCCCGCGCCGCGGATGCTCGTCACCGCGCCAGTTACAGGATCTCAGCCGGAGGAGTTGCAGCCGACCAATATAGTTGCTCTCTTGCGTGCCGGGAAGGAACTGCCAAAGCTGAACCTTTCCCAGCTCCAAACTTACCTCGATGCGAACCATCGAAGTGCGGCAAGTCTCCTTGCTGCCTTCCGCGCCACGGGCGATGCATCGTTGTTGCAGGAAGCGAGGGAAAAATTTCCTAATGACCCACGGGTGGCTTTCGTCGCCATTTACCAGAACGGCTCTCCCGAGGAACGTCGCCAGTGGATCGATAATTTAAAACAATCCGCCCCCGATAACGCATTGGGAGATTACGTCTCCGCATTCGATCATTTCAAATCCGGTCAAACAGATCAGGCAGTCCAGGACCTTGTGGCTGCTTCCGGAAAATCGAAGTGGCAGGATTATTCAATGGATTCAATGCAGAATGCCGAGGAAGCCTATCGCGCTGCGGGTTATTCAGAGGCTGAAGCCAAGGCGGCAGCGGTGATGGGACAGCCGCTTCCGCAGTTGGCGGAATTAAAGGGATTGGGTCGAAACCTGGGTGAGCTTGCAAATTCCTACCGGCAAGCTGGCGATGAAGCGTCGGCACAAGCCGCCTTGCAGATGGGCCTGAACCTGGGGCAACGCCTGGAAGATCCTTCTGCGCAAGG
>NZ_ABOX02000024.1 GCF_000172555.1 Pedosphaera parvula Ellin514 | reverse complement strand
CCTCTTTTCGGAAGTGTAACCCACCACTCCGGACAGACTGTTACACATCATTCCGATTCATACCGCCGGGACCGGCGGACCCGGTATTCGAAAAGCACCTGGGAAATTCTGCGAGTATTTCGAATTTGTGAGGCGGGACTTTGTGGCCAAGGACGAGAAGAACAGCCGGGAAGAGGCGGCACAGGTGCAGTTGAAGAAGTTGTTTGGGGATTAACCGCGGAAAACTTTACTTCGGGACAAAGCGATAGAAGCGGATTGCGGAATTGGTTGAATCGTGGTCGCGGAAATAAAACGTCCGATTGGTGAGTGGTGCCCAGGAAACGAGGTTGGTTGAGGCTTCAATCTGATACGCCAGCTCAATGCCCGGCGGCACAGAGTATCCGAAAGCGTGGTCAACCGATAGTGGTGTTGTTTCCGGCATGGAAAGGCTGGGGGTGCTGAACAGCCGGTGTGGGAGAGTGAGCCCGGGGGCATTGTTTGAATCCAATGGCGCCGTCACTCCGCTCAAGCGCGGTGCCGGGTCGTTTGAGCTAAACGACCAGCTCACCACGTCCTGGTTCTGCCAATCCGCGCCCCCGGATCCCGTGAATCCCACCCATGCCCGGCCTTCATCCAAATTCATCAGTTTGGCCAGATTCACATAGACCGTCATCAATGGATTGGCCAGATCGTCCAGAAACACCTGCAAGTTGCCGGGGACGTAGAGAATTTTCACAGTGTGCACTGCGCCATCGGAGTAATCAATCCGCCGGCTTACCGAGCCGATGAAGTTTTCGGGTGCGTCGCGCAAGGGTTCCGTGGGGGAAGAAGCTGCCAGCACGGCGATCTCATCGTACCGGCCGTCCGTGGGGTGGTCGCCCCAGTGATAGTTTTTAAAGTGAACCGCAAATTGATTCGTGATTCCCCCAAATCCAAGCTCTCCTCCGGTCAGCCCCACGCCAGGTTTTGCGCCGCCCTGGATGACAAAGGCCATGCCATCTCCACCCGAAGAATATTTTTCCGTGATCTGAATTTGAAACGTCGTTTCGAACCCGTTTTTCACCGGCTGCTTCGTTTCCAACCAGGCGCCGCCCAATCCCCGGCCGGCAATCGCGGGCGTCAGTCTGAGGTGTCCGTTGGCCGAAGCGGCGTTGGCTTGCAGGATCAGTCCAGCGGTCGAGGAAAAATCCTGGAAACTAACCGTTCTGGCAGCGCAAAATGGGGTGATGGCAAATAAAGGTAACGCCCATATCTGGAAAGCAACCGAGCGCCATTTTAAATTCATAATATCACCTTGGGTTTGTCGTACGCCCTCTTTTAGCACGGGCGAAAAGGCCGTGCAAGTTATTAGAGATAAATGTCGCGGAAAGGGGTCAGAAAGGGATCAGGCCAAAGCAATTATTATTCGCCATCATTTTGGTTTTCGCCGTAAGCCGGTTGGGAAGCTGGCGCGAGGGATTCAAAACTTGGACCGCGTACGCAGATGAAGTGCGGTGTGAGTTTCGCAGCCGGACACCCTGAAGGGTGGACAACCTACGAGGTGCGTGGTGATGGGATTAGATCCTTGGTCGCGTGCGCGAATCGAGGCGACGGAGTGACAAACATTCCTACCCTAAATCGATGAACTTTGTCCAAGGGACAATCGAACTTTATCCTGGAGACACTGCTTTACTTTTTATATTCCAAAACGTCACCGGGCTGGCATTCCAAGGCGTTGCAAATCGCCTCCAAGGTTGATAACCGGACGGCTTTGGCCTTGCCGTTTTTCAAGATGGAAATGTTGGCCATCGTGATGCCGACTTTTTCGGCGAGTTCGGTGACGCTCATCTTCCGCTTCGCCAACATGACGTCGATATTGATGATGATTGCCATGCTGGTCCTCTTATACCGTCAAGTCGTTCTCGGATTTTATATCCACGGCATTTTGCAAAACCCGTTCAGATATAGTCACCGCGGTGGCGACGATGATTGAAGGAAAGGTAACGAGGATGCGCATGAAAAGCCCGGCCGGCCTGTCTTCCCTGTCGCCACCGATCGTGAAAATTACGCTTGCCGCAACAAAACCGATAAGGCCCAGTGCGCAATATTTTATGATCCGCAAAGAATTCACGGTTGCCTGCGAGAATGTCTTGTTTTGTCTTACGTATCCCAACACCTTGAATGCGTGATAGAGCGCCGCGAAAAACGGGGTGGAACCGATAAACGCATACACCACAAAGGAATTGAAATACATCTGAAACAGTGTGGCGTGCGCATTTGTGCCTTCGACGTGAGGCTCCCAAAGCATGAAAGCAAGAGCGCCGATGCCGATGAGCACGATCACTACCTGAAGAAATATTGTTGAGCCTCGATTCATATTTTCATCTTAGTTGGTAATTGATCGTTTGCCGATATATATTTATCGTTATTCGTGATTCATCCTTAAATTCAAACCATTGCGGCACTTGTAGTTTGAACTGGAGGCGATTTGCAGGAGATAATCGCTTCCGTAGAAGCCGCGAAAAAATTGATGCAAGACTTGGATAATCGACCGCCATTTAAGGAATATGCCGATGGCAATTTCAATACTTCGTTCCGCTACGAGTTGACTGACAAAACTGGTAAGAAAGTGGCGAGTGCAGGTTTGAAGGATCAAGACATCTGCGTGCCATAGACGCTCGCATTCGTGCCGGAAATCGAGAGCATCGAATACGCGAACCGTCTGGTGAACCTGGGTCAATCAAAAAGCGGCACAGACGGTGAGGTGCAATTTCTTTCAGCGAATTCTTCCAGGTGCGGTTGGTCACGTTGCCCGCCCCATCGTACTGGCTTACTTCCTGATCAAAGGCACCCGTGGGAACGGTGAAGGTGCTGGCGGTGTTGGTGGTGAATAAACCACTGGGATGGTCCGCATAAACCGTGAGCGCATTGGTGCCAGGGGGCAGGGCCAGATCGGCACTCCACGCGCTCGGGCCATGGGCATCATAGGCCAGGTCCAGCGCCTGCCCGTTCAAATAGCCCCGCAAGGTGGCGGATCGCTATTCAACGAAACGCTGGTTTGGCAAAGGGAAGTTTGATTTCAGGTGCGCGACATAACCGGAGAAGTCGCATCCCTTACCGAAAGCGATCCGGGCGTGCCGGAGTGAAATAAACCCGCAAAACCACGCTCTGGGTTGACCGGACCAACAGCACGAGGCGGGCAGGCTGTTGGGATGTTCGGTGAGATGTAGATGAGCTTTCCTTCCTCACGAAGGGTTCGTAATCAAGAAGCTGCTCCAAGGTTCAATTTTCATTGGCACCACCGGTGCTATGGTTGGCTCGTGAGTTCTTTTTCCTATTGTTGAGGGCCAGGATAGTGACGATAACGTATTCTGATGCCTAAACCGGCACAGGCATCTGAGGCATGCGTTAAGAGATCAATCCCACTCTGCGGTAATGGAAACTTTCCAATAACATCAATTACCAGCTGTCGCCCTGCTGCTTCGGGATAGGACTCCAAAATCTGTCCGCTTTCAACGAATCTAAAATAGGCATTTAGTTTTGCTTGAAGCGCCAATAAGTGCGTCCGTTCGACCTGCCAGTCCCACTCATCAGCTATTGTGAGAACTGCGAAATCGCTATTATTCTCGATACCGACCGCATCAACTGTTTCTGTATTCTCTAAAGCCATATCCGAGTAGCGTTCAAATCTGCCATCATCATGATAGAAATAAAAAACCGGAGAATCCTCCCCTGCGCTGGCACTCAGACAAAAATAGTCACCGTTCCCAATATTATAGAAAGGAATCATATCTTTCTGCCAGTCGCCATTCTTCATTTCAAAATCGTATGAGAACGCGATGGTATCATTACTGCTAGAATATCCTCCTCGGGTAATGTTCAGAATTTCTCCCCGAAATTGATACTTGTTCACGAGTTCCATAAACAAGATGAACTCGTTGCTGAAATGTGTTCCGAATTTTTCATTCAACTTATTCCAATCTTGCGGCGTCGCCGAATCGAACGGCACAGTCCTCTTTTTGAAGAGTGATGCCAGCACATTCTCGATTTCCTCTCGTGTCATGAATGCCAACAAGGTTCCTCATTATTGCTCAATTCCTTTAAGCATGTTGCGCATTTTTAAGAACCTCTTAACGTAACTCTTTACCAGAACTTTTTTATCTTGCTCCAATTTTTAATTTTCCCAGGCACCACGCCTAATATAGTTGACTCAAAAGTTCATTTGAGCCCTACTGGAATAAAATCGGCAACTGCCTACGCTTAGCCGTCTCCACCAAACGAGCTAATCGCTCCAAAATTGGCTCGCCATCTACATCAATAAAGCAATCATAAAGATTTAGTGGGGTGAGACCAAGTTTCTTCACCACACCTTTTTGCCATTCCGAATGAAATTCTCTCGGTGGACGCTGCTTTAATTCTGATGCAATGATTTCGAGCTCTCTCGATAGTTTGAGACACTCATCCGGTTTCCATTCACCATCACAATCGGAATGCAGCATGAGAGTGGGAAACCGTGTCCCTGGCCGTCCCTCTTCCAACTCTTGTGCTATCGTATTGCGGAAATGCGCGAAATCTGAGTATGCCCCAACGTCCAAACCGTCGATCTCGTCGTCTTCATCAAATACGCAGAGATATAGGCTCACTTCAATCCTTTCTCGATCCGAAGGGCTTTCGGACACTCCTTCATAAGCCTGGCTAGTGACGCGTGTGGTTTAAAGTGTTTGGGAACATCAATTACTAGCTTTCTCCCAGTTTCAGAAGCTAGGAAGGTTAGCAAGCGTACTTGATAGGTGGCCCTGAGCGTTGCGACATTTTTGAACAGGTAAATCTCATCTCTGCTCTGGGCATCTGGAAATGCCGCTCTCGGGACCTGATGCTTCGTGTAACGATAGTTCATCTTGTTCACTTGGGGTTCTGAACTGTGACACCCCACCGCTGAAGATAGTTCATGAAAGTCGGATTCACGGGGCGCGAGGTCTCTATCGTCATTGGTATATTGTTCACGACTGAATTGTAAACTTGCAAGCGCATTTGATAGGTGGAATACAGAGTGCTTGAGCCTCCTTTGATTTCAAGCAGTCCATTTCGAGCGCCGTCTGAAATAGTTCCTATAAGTTGGCCGCCTGGAGTGTATTTTGGTGGCCCTACGATTATTTGAAATGCCGCGGTTTGAGTTTGCTCAGGTGTTGGTTGAAAAACCGAAGTATTTTTTGGTACACCTCGAGCTGCAAGACGTTCTGCTTCATAATCAACGCCTTCCGGTAACTGTGGTGGGACAACATTCTGTTTAGGACTGGAATGCGGCATGTCATTGACAAATTCTCCACCCCAATTCGCAAACTCTTGTGGAGCGTTCTTTGTCATATTCTCAGCCTCGGCACCAAGCCACCGGCTAAGTGTAGCCCCCACATCTGTTTCCAGGATTGGGAACCGCTCCATCAGTGCTGTCATCCATCTTGCAGCGAACTCTCCGCCAGCCGCCTCTCCTCCCGCGGGAATTAGATTCGGAGCAAAATCACCCACAAAATAACCCGCTCCAAAGTGATAGCCCTGTTCGGCAGTGAAATTCTGCGTGATTCGGCTAAAGGCAGCGTTTTCAGCGTCTCGAGCAGCGCTGGTAAGGGGAGTCACATCGCCTTGAAGACTGAGGGCGACACCGGTAGAACTGGACATCTCAATGAACGCTACCGCGTCCAACCCCCAGTCAGTAGCGCCGTTTGCCAATCCAGCAGCTTCGGCAAAGTTGTTCCCAGCCCAGCGAGTGGCAACCCTCCCATCGGCATCAAAATACACCGCTGGATTGCCATTGAACGCAGTATTGAGCGCAGGATCAGATTTGTGTCCCAAAGGATCACCGCTCAGGAAGGCGCGGCGAACGGGGTCATACGGTCTGGTGCCCAACTGGAACAGGCCCGCAGGCGTAATGGAGCGGGTGCGCCAGGCCAAGCTCGCGTAAGCAGGTGCGCTTAACGACAGGCGGGGCGGAGCGTAGCCTTCCACTGGTCCATAAAGGTTCACCCGCGAGGCGTTCCAGGCCACGGTGCCATTGGTCACTGCGCCCAGGATGTTGCCAAAGGCGTCATTGAGCAGGACGGCGGAGCTGTTGAAGGGAAGGCTCGTCACCGTCTCCAGTCCACCCACCCCGTGCATCCCCCCGTAAGTGCCGCTCACATCCGGGCCATAAACGAGCGTATCCTGGCGCGCATTCATCCCCTGGCTGATGCCGATGCCCACAATCAAGAACTCCACCTGCGGGTCGTAGGTATAGGTGACCGTCACCGGCGCGGGATTGGAAGAGAGCGCCACGTTGTTGGTCACCGTGGTCTCAATGGTGCGGACCTGCCGTCCCGCGCCGTCAAAGTAGGACTCAAAATTAAACCCGTTGTTATTGACATCCCGCTGATTGACTCTGACCAGTTGTCCCAAGCCATCCCACGAGAGGCTCTGGGTCTGGATGATCTGGCCGAGCGCATTCTTCCAGGTGCGGTTGGTCACGTTGCCCGCGCCATCGTACTGGCTGACTTCCTGATCAAAGGCGCCGGCAGGAACGGTGAAGGTGCTGGCGGTGTTGGTGGTGAATAAACCACTGGGATGGTCCGCATAGACCGTGAGCGCATTGGTGCCAGGGGGCAGGGCCAGATCGGCACTCCACGCGCTCGGGCCATGGACATCATAGGCCAGGTCCAGACTCTGCCCGTTCAAATAGCCCCGCAAGGTGGCGGGCCCATTGACACTGCCACTGGCCGTGCGGTGGAGAACCGTATTGGTTTCTGTTGCCACCCGGGCAAAGGCATCCAGACCGCCGTTCCACGAAGCGGCACCGGCAGCTTGTCCCGTCAGCACACCGAGGCCACCAGCCTGACCATTGTCAAACGTGTAGTTATTAGTGACGGTCTGGCTGCTGCCCAGAGCCAATGTTTCCTGTGTCAACCGCCGGTTGGCTGTGCCGTAAGTGAAACTCCGCGCATCGGTGTAGTCGCTCCGCGCCGCCGTGTAGGAACCGGGCATTCCATCGCCCGTCCAGGTCCAGTTTTCCGTCAGCACCGGGGAGAGGTTGACGCGGGTGGTTGCCTGCAAGGGCCGCCCTGTGCCGTCGCGCTGGTCCATCGTCATGGAACGGGCGTTGTTCGTGCGGCCCGTCATCAAGCCATTGTCCCCGTAGCCAAAGGTGGCTCCATTCACACCCGTTAACAGGCCATCGGCACGGTATTGGAAGCTCATGCCCGCACTTTGTGCCCGGCGGCCTGCCGAATCCCAGCCCTGGGAAACGGAGTTCAAGGCAGCCCCGTTCAAGGTTGTGCTTTCGCTCGTGAGCTGGGCATAGGCGTTATAGGCGCGGGTGATGACGGTCGTGGGCCCGCCATTGGTGCTCGCGAAGGATTGCGTAAGGTTGGTCACCAATCCGCGCACGTCATACTGCCAGTTGCAGGTGAGCTGTTGTTCGTTCAGCGGCCCGGTCAATACGGCCCTGCCCACCCGCAGATAATCGTCATACAAGTTGGTGCGCGTCACGCCCCGATCGTCGGTGACGGTTTGCGGCAAGCCGGCAAACGCATTGCCTATTGGGTAATAGCTGTAGGTTAGGTGGCGGGTGGACTGCGCGCCGCTGCTGTCATTTTCGGTCAGGATTTGACTGGAGTTATTGTAAGTGGCCGACCAGCCCAGATTACCAGGCATGGCCCGGTTGGTCAGGTTGCCCAGGGCGTCATAGCCATAGCTGGTGACAGCGCCATCGCGCGTGGTTTCGGTGCTCACCCGGTTCAAGGCATCATACGTCCAGGCATTCGTGCTCCAAACCGTGACCACGGAATTGCTCCTGGTGCATTGTTTGCTTTGCGTGAGGTTTCCGGCGGCGTCGTAGTCCTGAGTGGTAAACTCGACCAAGTCGGTGGTGGGATAATGCGGGTAATGAGAAGTGGTGATAGTGCGCCCTTCATTATCCAAGGCGTAGAGTGTCGGAATCGCCTGGGAGTTGGTGCCCTCCCACTGGGTGATAAAATGCTGGTCAGCGGAATAAACAAAGCGGCTGAAGCGCACGGGACTCACACTGTTGGAAGCATAAATGGCTGCATTCACCACCCGGCCCAACGCATCGCGGGTCGTCACGCTCTTTTCCCCAAAGGCATTTACATTCGTGAGAGCGATGCCAGCGGCATCATAGAAGTTGGTGACCACCTGCTGGACCAGATTGGTGGTCAAGCCGCCGCCGGGTCCGGGGATATTCGTATTGCCAATGACGGTCATGATGGCAGGCCCAGCCGAAATCTTGAGCCGGTCCAGTCCGTCGTAGATGTTCGTGAATACATTGCTGGCCGCATCCACGCTCTGAATGACATTGCCGCGCCGATCAAACACCGAGGCATTGGTTGCCAGAGGCGAACCGGTGGAGGAATAGAAGATGCGTGTGGCCGTCCGGTTGGCATCGTCGTAGGTGGTTTCCAGGAACGCGCCATTGCGTTGGAACTCCCGGCGCAACCGGCCATCCAGATAATAGGTCCAGGCGTTGGTGGCTCCATCGGGAGTGCTCTGAAACTCTGGTTTGCCGGTGTACGTATAGCGTTTGGCCGTGACCCCGCCTAGGGCATTGGTGGCAAAGGCCACCTGCCCACCCGGTTCATACGCAAAACGATTGGTGGCCAGTGCCAGGCCGGTTTGGGCGGCGTAGGAACGCTGTTCGATCAGTTGCCCGACCGCATCATACTTCATCCGCTGGTAATTGCCCCGTGGGTCGATGGCTTTGATGAGATTGCCGAAGGGGTCATACTCAAAGAAACTGATGGAATAAAGAGCGTCACCCGAGGGAGCCACCGCACCGGCGGCATTGGGGTCTGCCTGAGAACGCCAGTGAACCTCCTGCACCTTGCGGCCGGCGCCATCATAATCGCGCCAGACATAATCCTCCGGGTCGGATTGCGAGCCATCGCTCCAGGTCAGCTCTCCGTTTTCATTGTAGTAGGCGGACTCGGCGGAGACTCGGTTGTTCAATTCATCATAAACTTCATGCGACTCCACCCGTCCCATCCCGTCGTACGTGTAAAGGTTGGCGCGCCCGGCGGCATCATCGCTTTCCACCAGCTCGCCACGCAGGTTGTGGAAGAAGGTGTTGGTGATATTTGGGTCAGAGGTGCCGCTATAGAGCACCTGCTGAGGCGAAGGAGTTGAACGCAGCTTTCCAGTTTTGCCATGACGGTTGTGGGACAAAGGAGGCTGACGCTACCAATGTCATTAAAGCTATAATGTCAGTATTCCGCGCGGAAATAGGATTTGCACCTATTGTGACATTAAAACGGGTGGATGGGTCTAAAATGAGGTTTACCGAGGACGAAATTTTGTCGGTTTCACCGTCTATTTCCTCTATTTCCGTTCCTTCCTTGCTATCTCATAACTGTCTCAAACAGAAACCATTGGTATCATTGGGTGTTATTTATGTCTCCTTAGAACAGAAATTGAATGAATTTGATGATGTTCCTGCCTTAAGTCATAAACCAAATGATGACCGCCACGTGGATGATGATTTGCCTGTAAACATTTCTGACTTTTGGGGGTGTTTCAAGGTATCGGGACAACTTTTCCTACGACAAAGAACTTGAAAGACCTATCCCGCCGCCCTCCAAACATCGGAACTTGTCCGCCTTGGACAAAATAAAGGGTTTAGAAGCTCTTGCAGCCAAGTATCAAAGTAATTAAACCGCTCGTTCTTGCAGATTAAAGGCACCGCCAAGGAGTTTTGATTACCAAGGTGTCTAATCCGTCGCGCGGTGCGATTTTACACCGCTTTCCCTTTGGTGCCTTGCCAGTGCTTTCCACCCCTGATAGTGTCAGCCTTCAAGATGGGTTCAGCAGTTCATAATTTGCAAATGACGATTGTGGAAGGAAAGCAATCGCTCACACAGTTATTGAGGCAAACAAAGCTGATTGCTGCTAAACTTAATTTGGAGGATGTGGAGCGTTGGGTAGACATGGAACTGGACGGCTATCCAGCGAATACAGAGACACCACCATATAGGGATTATGTTACGAATAGTTTGCAAATTCATAATGCTTATCGGGGCGGTTGGCAATTCGCGGGAAATCTCAGTATTAAGTTGAAAGCACGCGAACCCATTGCACAAATCGAAAGTCATGCAAAGGCAGAGCAAGTAGCAATGGCTTCCCCAAAAAGATTTCCCATCGTAGGCGATGATGGGCTCCCTTCTATACACATGACCAGTCCCCAACGAATTGTCACATCAGGGGAACAATTCAAACGCATCATCGACGCGGTAACGAACGAACTTCTTCGGTGGACAACTGAACTCGAAAAGCGCGGAATCAAAGGAGAAGACATGAATTTTAACGAAAAGGAAAAGCAGGCAGCTGCAAATCACTTTTACAACTACGGCACGGTCCACGGTGCTATTGGCAACATCACCAACTCTCAAGTTACTGTCTATGACTACAGTTCCATCCATCAACTCCTGATTGACAAACAAATACCGACAAAGGACAGGCACGAACTGGAAAACATCATGGACGAACTGAAAGACGCTCCAGCCAAGAAAAAGCCTTCTTTGATTGCTCGCGGCGAACAATGGATTGTCAAACATAAGGAATTTTTAGGGGCGGCAGGCGAGGCGATTGGAAAAGCAATCGGCGCAATGGGGAATCAGTAAAACCAAAGTGTATGATACCCGAAGAAGTCAAAAAAGGCGGTTTTGACCTTGCTGGGGTCGGCAAGGTTGCTGAGGCCATCCCGCCAGAAGTTTACAAGCAGACCACTGCAACAGTGCTGAAGACCTTTGAAGCTTTAGTGGCTCCGCTCACTCAAACGACAGATGGACTCGGGCGACTGATTCGCCAAACCTTTGATAATTGGGTTGAAGTGCGAAAGGCCATTGGAACTTATACGTTGGAGCAAGCATTAATCCGCGCTAAAGCACGAGCGCAGAAGCAAGGCGAAGTTCCACAACTGCCAAGCCATCCTAAAACGTTCCTTCGGGCACTTGAGGAAAGTTCTTTGGAAACTGATTCAGTTGTGCATGAAATGTGGGTCAACCTTTTGGAGTCGCAACTTGTCGACCACAACAGCCATCCACGATTTGTGAGCATTTTGAGCCAGCTAGGCCCAGAGGAAGCGAGACTTTTGCTTACTTTGAAACCTCGCCCCGAGGACCCGAGGCTTTCCTATTTTCTTGGCGGAAGTGAGGGGCAAGTGGGGATGAAGGAACGATGGGTATCCGCAATAGACGAACAGCAAGATCATCCTTGGAGCCTGTCCGTCACCTTATTGTGCCAGCAAAGCCTTGCGGATGTAATTCCCTTCAAGCCAGGACAAGAGCGACGGCCTCTTTTATTGCTCCTGACCCGGTTTGGCCAGGAATTTATGGCTGCCGTTGCTCCGCAAGACTAAAGTAGCCAACTAAAAAAGGAATAGTACCCGCCCAATGAATCTATTTTCGAAATCGCAGAATGACGGCAAGAAGCCGGATGCACTCAGCCACGATTTGCCTTACGATTTACGCGTTCAAATCATGCAAATTTGGGAGAAAGGATTCGGAGAGGATGTGTCCTACCATCCCGGCCCGGGCATGGCATACCGAAAAATTTACCAAATACTTTGCGAGGAACATAAGCTTCTCGAGTTGCCTCAGGTGAGCCAGCACGAGCTTCCTCTGCGCGGAGTCATAGCGGAATACTTCTTTAATCTTCGTGACGTATCCATGGCATTAGACGTGGTTCAGGTTGTGTTTAACGTCATGGAAAATATGATGTACCGGACATTTACCCCTTGGGGAGATAACGCATTCAGCCTTGCACGATTCAGGCCCGCCGACATCATCGAAGAACTGAATCGCCGGTTTAATGAGAACAATGTGGGCTATCAGTATGTTCGCGGGCAAATTGTCACAATTCCCAATGGGCCGCCGCCTTTGCCATTGGCGGAACGATTGGTTGCAGGAGAACCTGCCCGCAACATTAGAAAAATCCAAAAGATAATTGGAGGAGCTGCCGTGGTCGCAATTCATGACCCATACATAGACACAGCTTCGTTATTGCTTATGACGACACTGGCTGACATGGGAACTACGTTCAGCCCTTCGCTTCGCATTCTTGGCACAATAAAGCGGCTCTCCAAAACGACCGAAAAGCAATCATTCCTTACGTTTCTTGCGGATATCAACACCGAACGACAAGCTTCCTGGGAAGTTCGCATTTGTCCAGCGAGCATTAAACCCCACCGCAGATTTTTGGTACTCCATGATGGCAGTATCGTTACCTGCGGAATGTCGCTCAACCATATTGATAAGGACGAGGTTTTAGACCACGAACCAACCGGTTCCGAAAATGCCAGACACGATAGCCAGTTGTTCGAGCAGCAATGGAGCATTGCAACCCTGGTTTAATTGCAACTGAACACACCAGTCACCATAGGCCTTCGCCGATTGTTCATGAGAAGGCATCAACTCATATACTGCGAAGATTTTTGCTGCATTAGCATTCCATCGGTTGTATCACGAGAGGCGGTTGCTAAGGTTGCGATTGAAGCAGTAGCGTAAATAAAAGAAATGAAGGGGACAGGATCGATTTTTTCGAAGGTTGTAATTGCCGTTTCGGTGTGCGCACTTATTGTGGTTGAATTCCTTTTACTCAGGAATGAATCACTTTTTTCCAAGGTGTCAGTTGCTGGTTCAGGGGGCTTCATTGTTGTCGTTGGGTTAATTTTTGAACAAGCAGCAGAAAAAGAGCATTTCAAAAATGTTCGACAATTAAGGTTCATAAAAAAAATCAAGACCTTGGGTGAGTGGCTGGTCATAATCGGAGTGTTCATCGAAGTTATTTTGGCTGGAATCACAGCGTATTCTGAATGGTGCAATGATCCGCTTAAAAAGAAGGTGGCAAGCGCATCAGCATCTGCTCGTCTTATCATCAAAACGCCATCCAATCAGACACCGCTGTTTATATCAAAACCAGAGGAACCGTTCGGGGCTCAGCTAAGATTTTTTAGTCCATCTGGATCAAACACCACTTTGTTATCACTCGTATCTCATGATTGCTTCCTGTGGAATATGGGTACGACCAACCAACGCGACGCCCGACTGGAATTCGCAGAGGACAAAGCAAGTTTCAATTCTTTTGATGTTGATCTGAAAGGATCAAAAACAATCGTTAAGCAATTCAACGAGGTTGACTCATTTATCTTACAATTTTCCGAAATGGATAGAAATGCAGAAGTAGTATCAGGGCTTGTCGTTTTGCACGTGAACGACTCGACGTGGGAATATGATGTGCCTCCACAAAAACCAAAATGGGGGCTAGTTACAATGCGGCGGACGAGAGATAAAAAGGGAAAGCTGATCAGTGAGGTTAAGCCCGTGCCAGTAATAGATTTTGTGGAGCCTCCACGTGTTCAGAAGGAACAAGTGTATGACGGAAAGTGAAGCTGCTTTGCCAATATAAGGATTAAGGAACTATGGCACTAATTAATTGCCCGGAGTGTAATCAGCGGATTAGCAATCAAGCATTTTCTTGTCCCCACTGTGGGCGCCCCAATGTCCCACCACGGATAGCTGCACCAGTTCCACCCGTCATTCCTCAAAGGACAGCTCGTCCTAAGAGAAGTCGCCTATGGACTCTGCTCCTTTTCGCAATCGTGGGCTTCATCGGTTTGGCAGTTTTAGCCCTGGTTTCATCCTCAGACCAGCAGCCTGAAGTGAAGCAGCCTTTCAGGAAGCCACAAAAAGCACCAATCTTGCCTGCGACAACGAGCACAACAAACGAGACGTCACAAGTAGCTGCTTCCACGCCCGATCCAACTACTAGGAGCAATAAAATTGATGTGCTTAAGGGAGAAGGGATCGCCTATGAAATCGAATCCACCATCAATTTCCTTGTGACTTTTACAAAGACGAAGTGCTTGCCTGCAGCGGGCAATGAACCTGGATCGTTTTCATTTATTTTGATTTCATCTGAGCCTGTTTTTAAAGTTGAAGCCTCCAAAAAGGGATGGCTCATCGGAGTTGCAGGCGTAGTTGGCAAATCCTATCACGATCATTCCAATCTCGTGATGGATCAGGTTTTTGTGTCGGATATGTCCCTTGCGAAGGAAGGTCGCGCATTTACTATACCTGCATCAACTCTCCGCTCTCTTCAGGAGCGCTGTAAAAGCGATCAAATAACGCTGGACCAGTTGTATTCGGCAATGCTTGCCGAACTGAAAGAAACGACAGCTCGCCTCAATTGATCGCATGGCTATTTTCCTCTTCATCCTCTCCTGCGTTAGCGCGGCGTCCGTCAGGAGTTGGGTAATGGAAGCGATTGGTCTGCGAGAATGCCACGAGTCTTACGATCGGCACCAGATCAAAACAGAACTGACCAGAGTTTAGTCAGTCTTAGTGGAACCGTTTGCCGGTTTCTCAGGGCTGCTGTTCTTATTCTTTCTATTAAGCAACAGGTTGACTGCACCCATTAGCTCAGCCTTTTGCTGGAGAGCAAAATTTAAATTCTCAGCCAACTTTGACAAAACCACTCTGATGCTCTGTGCCAATGCCAAGCAATCCTCATCTGAGGCATTGTGGATACTATCACTAAGAGCATCGTGAAGTAATGTTAAGGGATTATGGTTATCGATTTTTAAGGAATCAGGAAGCTCTGATTTAATAAGTCCAACAGCCTTGGTAAATTGGGTCTCCTTCTTGGCCTTTTCGAGTTCTGCAACGATATCTCCCGTGACTCCGAGTCGCTTGCAAACCTTAATAATTTCATCAAAAATTCTGTCTTTTTGGTTTTCCACTACTCGCCGATAATAGGTGAATGCAGCGATCCCCAGACCAGAGCACTCCGCCTTTACTCCTTTATAAAAGAAGTCCCTGTCCTGGCCAATTAACTTGCTGATGCGGCTTGTTAGAGCAAGATTCACCTCGGGAAGCTCTCCGTACTTTAAGATTCTGGCCTCAACAATTTCATTAAGGGTGAAGCTTTCCGCTTCTGTAATTCTCAATGCATAAGTCTTTTGTGAACGTCTGCAATGCCGACAGCGATAACTTATGAAGATGTCCGCATCTGGATTAACATGGACAGTGCGTTCAGAAACATTGGGATCAAACTGCGTAAAGTCCTCGCATGCTTCATCGGTGCAGTAAAGATTAAGAACGGGCACCTTGAACTGGACACTAATACCAGCAGCCACTCCCGTAAGCCGAACAGAACAAAGAGTCCCAGGAGGGCTCCCCGTCAGAAAGTCCTTCAGTGCCAACACAGGCTGTTTAACACTCTTATCACCCATGTCTCACATGATAATGAGCGCTGTTCCGGCGGCAATAATTTAAATCCGTGCGGTGGTGCATCACAGTTCGTCCGATGCCAGCTTGCAGCCAGGATGCAGCCGCCGCGCATCATTACTGTGGTATGTGGTACTTGGTGACGTTGACAGAAACGGGTCAGAAACGGGTCGGGCCAAAGTAATTACTATTTGCCATCATTTTGGTTTTCGCCGTAAGTCGGTTGGGAAGCTGGCGCGAGGGATTGAAACCTGGACCGCGTACGCGAATGGGGGGGCAATCGAGCCTTATCCCGGAGACACTGTCTTTACTTTTTATATTCCAAAATATCGCCGGGCTGGCATTCCAAGGCGTTGCAAATCGCCTCCAAGGTTGATAGCCGGACGGCTTTGGCCTTGCCGTTTTTCAAGACGGAAATGTTGGCCATCGTGATGCCGACTTTTTCGGCGAGTTCGGTGACGCTCATCTTCCGCTTCGCCAACATGACGTCGATATTGATGATGATTGCCATGCTGGTCCCCTTATACCGTCAAGTCGTTCTCGGATTTTATATCCAGGGCCTTTTGCAAAATCCGCTCGGATATAGTCACCACGGTGGCGACGATGATTGAAGGAACGGTAACGAGGATGCGCATGAAAAGCCCGGCCGGCCTGTCTTCCCGGTCGCCACCGATCATGAAAATGACGCTTACCGCAACAAAACCGATAAGGGCCAGTGCGCAATATTTTATGATCCGCAAAGAATTCACGGTCGCCTGCGAGAATGTCTTGTTTTGTCTTACGTATCCCAACACCTTGAATGCGTGATAGAGGGCCGCGAAAAACGGAGTGGAACCGATAACGGCATACACCACAAAGGAATTGAAATACATCTGAAACAGTGTGGCGTTCGCATTTGCGCCCTCGACGTGAGGCTCCCAAAGCATGAAAGCAAGAGCGCCGATGCCGATAAGCACAATCACTCCTTGAAGAAATATTGTTGAGCCTCGGTTCATGTTTCTATCTTGATTCATAATTTATCGTTTGTCGATATTTTTTTATCGTTATTTTTGAACCGGGAGGAATCCGAACCGGAGATCCACCTCCTTTGAACATTTTCGGTTCAGTCGACTTTCCAAAGCTCTGCTTGTATAGGTTTTACCGGATTTGCATACTGCGTCCGCACCGATGATTAAGCATAATAAACATCTGTTTCTTTTTGTCGGGATCATTCTCTCCTTGTTCCTATCGCTTCCCCTGGCAGTGACCGCCGAGACGGAACTGGTGCCGCCGGGGTTTCGGCCCATTCCGCTCGGGGTGCATGCGTTGAAGGGCGGGAAGGTGGTGGTGAAGCCCGGTGAAACTTTGGACGGCGCTACGATCCTCATCCGGGACGGTTTTATTGAGAAGGTGGGAAAGGATCTTGCCATTCCGGCCGATGCACGGGTTTGGGACATGAAAGGGCTGACGATCTATGCCGGTTTAATCGACCCTTACCTCGCTCTTGAAGCCAAACCTGCGGCCAAGGCGGAAAAGAAGGATTCGGAGGATTCCGGCCTGACGGGCGGTGGAATCAGATTTTTTGGCACCACTCCGCAGGAACACGAAACCGAAGGGCCGGGAAGCGAAGTGGGATTGGTCACACCCGAACGTCGCATGGCCCGCACCTTCGCTCCGGATGCCAAGGTATTGGCGAGTCTGCGGGAACTGGGATTCACCACCGCCAATGTGGTTCCGAACAAGGGGATTATTCGCGGCACGAGCACGTTTGTAGCGCTTTCGGATGAAGAACCGAGCCACGCCATCATCAAACCGGATGTGTTCCAACACGTTTCCTTTGACCTCGAAAACCGCAAAGAAGATACCTATCCCGAATCGCCGATGGGCGCGGTGGCGGCGGTGAGGCAGGCCTTCTTCGACGCGCAACATTATATTATCGAACAGGTATATCATCAGAAGCATCCCGACGTGCATAAGCGCCCGGCGTTCAATTTCAATGTGAGTCTGGAAGCATTGGCGCCAGCGACTCAAAAGCGGATGAAGGTGGTTTTCGATCCGAAGGACGCCTTGCTGGTGGATCGTGCGGCGCGCATTGCGCACGAGATGAATCTGGATTTTTACATGGTCTCGAGCGGCGAGGAATGGCGTCGCCCGGACCTGGCCAAAGCGGCGGGAGTGCCATTCATCGTTCCACTTAATTATCCCGCGCTCCCGAAGATGCCCAGCGATGATGATTGGAGCCAGGTGACGTTGGATGAATTGCGCGCGTGGGATTGGGCTCCGGAAAACCCGGCGGTGCTGCACAATCAAGGACTCGAGATTGCCCTGACCACTTCGGGACTCACCGAGAAAAAGGATTTCCGCAAAAACCTGCGACTGGCGATCGATCGCGGCTTGTCCGAAACCAACGCGCTCGCGGCGATGACGACCGTGCCGGCAAAACTTTGCGGTCTCGATAATTTGCTCGGAACCATCGAACCCGGCAAGCAGGCCAACTTCACGATCGTGAATGGGAAAGGCTACTTCGATCCGGAATCAAAGGTTCATTCCGTCTGGATCGATGGTCGGTTTTATCGCGTGCCCGGCGAATCTGCTGAGGAGGAGGAAAAGGAGGGGAAGCCAGCGAAGACACAGGAGCGCGAAGAAAAAGTAGCAAAGCCCACCACGCCGGAAGGGGGCGATCCCAACAAGATCCAGCCTGAATCTCCGGAGACGGGCGCTCCTGAAAAGACCAAACCAAAACCCGAGACAAAGCCGGAGACAAAACCTGAGATTGCCACAACCGAGCCAGGCAAATCAAAAGAGGATAAAAAGCAGGAGGAAAAGGAAAAGAAGCTGGCCAAGATGAAAGATCTGCAGAAGCGCATTGCCCATTCACCTTTGGAAGGGCGCGGCGCCATCAGCAATCCACCCGCCCTGCTAATCCGCGGCGCGACGATTTGGACCTGCGGTCCGGAAGGCCGGTTGGAGAATGCTGACTTCTATATCAAGGGCGGCAAAGTTGAGCAGGTTGGAACGAACCTTTTTGCCCACAGCAGCGTTCCCAAGGACACCACAGTCATTAAAGGTGATAACCTCAACATCACACCCGGCATCATTGATTGTCACAGCCACAGCATGATTCTTGGCGATGTGAACGAATCCACCCTGCCCTCTACGGCGATGGTGAGGATTGGCGATGTGGTCAATTCTGAAACCGAAAATATTTACCTGCAACTGGCTGGCGGCCTGACTGTGGCCAACCTGCTTCACGGCTCCGCCAATCCAATCGGCGGCCAAAACTGCGTCATCAAACTGCGCGACGGTGAAACACCGGAAGGTCTCAAATTCGAAGGAGCCATGCTTGGGATTAAATTTGCTCTCGGCGAAAACGTGAAGCAAGCGAACTGGGGTGACAAAGCCGTAACACGTTTTCCGCAGACCCGCATGGGTGTGGAAACATTTTTTGCCAACCGTTTCACGGCCGCGCAACAATATCTCAAGGCTTGGGCCGATTATAAAAAGTCGGGCGGTCTGCCACCCCGTCGCGATTTGGAATTGGAAGCCATTGGCGAAATCATCCAGGGCAAACGTCTCATTCATTGCCATTCGTATCGGCAGGATGAAATCCTGATGCTGATGCGATTGATGGAGCGGTTTGGCGTAAAGATCGGCACATTCCAGCACGTGCTGGAGGGTTACAAGATCGCCGATGAAATCGCGAAGCACGGGGCGGGAGGATCCACTTTCTCCGATTGGTGGGCCTACAAATTCGAAGTGTACGACGCCATTCCTTACAACGGCAGTTTGATGCGTGATCGCGGCGTGGTGGTTTCCTTTAACTCTGATTCAGACGAATTGGCCCGCACCATGAATTTGGAAGCGGCCAAAGCTGTGAAGTATGGCGGGGTTCCTGAAGAGGAGGCGCTGAAATTCGTTACGTTGAATCCGGCGAAACAGTTGCACATCGATAAAAATGTCGGCTCGCTTGAACCGGGTAAGGATGCCGATTTTGTTCTCTGGTCCAAATCTCCCCTGAGTTCCGAAACCATCTGCCTGGAAACCTGGATTGAAGGCAAAAAGTATTTTGACTATTCATTATCCCCTGCCCGCACGAAAGCCCTGAGCCAGGAGCGCGCTGATCTCATCGCCAAAGCCCAAAAGCTGGCCAAGCTTTCCGATGACGGCAGCGGTTCCGGTGAAGGCGGCTCGGATGATAAGTCTTTTTTCCATCAATCCCTTGAACACAAGTACGATGGCCATGTGCGGCATTGTCTCGATGAAGAATAATCTTTTAAGAAAACCGAGTCGGCCTTACCACCACGCATTGTGGTCGGCTGTCGCTGGTATCCTGCTGGCTTTTACTGCCAGCCGTGTTTCGGCTGAATCCATGTTGCTGAGCAACGCCATTGTGCACACCGTCTCCCACGGCACCATCACGAACGGGCAGGTGTTGGTGAATGGAAATAAGATTGAAGCGGTTGGCACGAATCTCACAGCCTCCTCAGCCAAGGTCATCGATCTCAAAAGCCAGCACCTTTATCCCGGGATGATCGCACTGGACAGCGCGCTGGGTTTGACGGAAATCGAAGCCGTGCGCGCCACCCGCGATATGAGCGAAGTGGGAGACTACCACCCTGAGGTGCAATCCTGGATTGCCGTAAACCCGGATTCCGAACTTATTCCCGTCACTCGCGCCAATGGCATCTCTCATGTCGAACCCGCACCGCAAGGTGGTGTGGTCGGAGGAGTTTCCGGAGTCGTCGCGCTGGATGGTTGGACGACCGAACAAATGACCATCAAACGTCCTGCCGCACTGCATGTGTATTGGCCGGAGATGAAGCTCGACACGACGCCCAAGGAAAAGTTCAAGGATCAATCCAAATACAAATCTCTCGAAGACCAGGCGAAGGAGCGCCAGTTGAAGATAAAGTCGCTGGACGATTTCTTTCTGGAAGCCCGCGCCTATGCGAAGGCACGGGAGGTCGCGAAAGGAAAAGGCACTGATTTTGGCATCAATCCGCCGTGGGAAGCGATGTTGCCCGTGGTCCGTGGAGAGATTCCCATCATGGTCCATGCTGATGAATTCCGGCAAATTAAAGCCGCTCTCCGTTGGGCCCAAACCAACCAATACAAAATAGTGTTGGTGAATGGGAACGATGCAATGATGGCTGCCGACATTCTTTCCTCGAGCAAAACACCGGTCGTTTTTGAACGCACCTTCGCGATACCGCCACGGGATTATGAAGCCTACGACGCGCATTATCGCACACCTGAATTACTCCGCCGCGCCGGCGTGAAAGTGGCGTTCAGCGTTGGTTCCGACAGCTTTCATGCCGCCATGGCCAAGAATCTTCCTTACTCAGCGGCCCAGGCGGTGGCTTTCGGTCTGCCGGAAGAGGAGGCGCTCAAAGGGCTGATGCTCTATCCAGCCGAAATTTTGGGCATCGCAGACCGGCTTGGCTCCATTGAAGCCGGCAAGGAAGCGACGCTTTTTGTTTGTGACGGCAGCATTCTAGACCTGCGCGCGAATGTGAAGCAAATGTGGATCGCCGGAAAGGAAGTCAGCCTGGAGAGCCGACACACCCGCCTCTACGAAAAATATAAGAATCGGCCTCGAACCAAATAGCTTTGCTCCCGAAATTCGTCGCACCAAAACCCGCCACAAATCATGAATACACTCTCCCCGCTTCGAACATTGCCACTTTTCCTTGCGCTGGCGGTTACACCAATCACCTACTCAGGAGCACAATCGACCAATCATCCCGCTCCACTCACCCGCGCCCATGCCCATAACGATTACGAGCATAAGCACCCGTTCTTCGATGCAGTCGAGCAAGGCTTTTGCAGCGTGGAGGCGGATATCCATTTAGTGAATGGGCAACTGTTGGTCGCTCACAATTCCAGGGATGTCGATCCAGCGAAGACTTTGCAATCGCTCTACCTGGATCCGATGCGCCAACGCATCAAGAAGAATGGTGGACGGCTATATGCCAACGGCCCGGAATGCACGCTGCTGATTGATTTTAAAACCGAGGGCAAAACCACCTATGCAGTTCTTGGCAAGGTTCTGGCCGAATACTCCGATATTCTGAGCGTCTTTAAAGATGGCAAACTGGAAACCAACGCCATCACTGTGGTCCTCACCGGCGGTTACTCGCGCGAAGCGGTCAAGGCTCAAGCCATGCGTTATGCGGTTTGCGATGGCAAAATTCCCGATTTGGAGAAGAATCCACCCGCAAATCTCGTGGCCTGGATCAGTGAGGATTGGAGTAAATTTTTCAAGTGGCAGGGCCATGGCCAGATGCCGGTGGACGAAAAGGAAAGATTGATTCAATTCGTCACCAAGGCCCATGAACAGGGTCGCCGCATACGCTTTTGGGATGCGCCTGACCGGCCCGCTTTCTGGAAGGAAATGCTGGCCGATGGCGTCGATTTGATCAACACGGACGACTTGAAAGGTTTTCAAACATTTTACAATTCAAGGTGATAAGGGTATTGCGTGACTACTTTCGTTTGCCAAAAGCCTTTGGATTCGTTAGTGTTTGACCATGGCAGCAAGCCAGAGCACAACTACGACATTTTAGCGTTCACGGAAAAGAACCCGTGGACGCCAACGCCTCGATTTTGCCTTTCGAGGCGTTTTTGTTTACCCGTTTAAGCAACCTGGAAATCTATAGATATGCGTTACGTCATGAAACAGAAGGTGTTCTCTTTTGGTGATGATTTCGTCATCAAAGATGAGCAGGGAAAGGAGGTCTTCTTCGTGGATGGCCGTGCCTTTAGCCTGGGCGACAAGCTTTCGTTTCAAGACATGAGCGGAAATGAACTGGCATTCATTTCTCAAAAACTTTTGTCGTGGGGACCAACCTACGAGATCTATCGTGGCGGAGACCTGGCTGCGGTGGTGAAAAAGCATCTGTTCACGCCCCTGCATTGCCGATTCACCGTCGATGTGCCCGGCCCTGATGACCTGGAAGCGCGGGGCAGTTTTACTGACATGGAATACACTTTTGAGCGCGGTGGCCGGAGGGTTGCTGAAGTATCAAAACGCTGGTTTTCCTGGTCGGACACTTATGGCGTCGAAACAACTCCTGACGCTGATGATATTTTGATTCTAGCCAGCACTGTCGTTATCGATTTGATCTGCCATGGCGATCGTAAAAACCATTAACATTTATCCACATGCAACAAAAACCTGAAGCTGAACGGAAAACTCTGGATGATCGCCAGAAAATGACTGACCTGGAACGCGTCCGCCATTCCTGCGCGCACGTGCTCGCCACCGCCATTCTCCGCCTTTGGCCGGATGCCCAGTTTGCCGCCGGTCCGCCGGTCGAAAACGGCTTTTACTACGATGTCGAACTCAGCCATCGCATCTCCCCGGAAGATTTCGAGAAGATCGAGGCCGAGATGAAGAAGGAAACCAAGGCCAACAATACTTTCGAGAAAGTCGTTGTAACCCGCGAACAGGCGATTAAGGATGCCCAGACCGGCCGCCTGGCTGCGTTGGGTGAACGTGGCACTCCCAGCAAGTTCAAACTGGATATCGTTCAGAACATTCCTGAGAACGAACCTATTTCGTATTACAAGAACGGAGACTTCCTTGACCTCTGCGCCGGACCTCACGTCATGCGCACCGGCAACATCGGGGCTTTCAAGCTGACCCACGTCGCCAGTGCTTATTACAAAGGCGATGAAAAGAATCCTCAACTCCAGCGCATCTACGGCACTGCCTTCAAGAATAAGACCGAGATGGAGGCTTACTTCACCATGTTGGAAGAGGCGAAGAAGCGCGACCATCGAAAGATTGGTCAGGAGATGGGACTCTTTGCCATTGATACGGAATATGTCGGCCCCGGTCTGCCACTTTGGTTGCCCAAAGGTACCATGATCGTGGAAGAATTGGAGAACCTCGCAAAGGAAACCGAGTTCGCAGCAGGTTATGTGCGTGTGAAAACTCCACACCTGGCCAAGGAAAAGATGTACAAGACCTCCGGCCACCTGCCCTATTATGCGGAGAGCATGTTTCCGCCGATGGAATTAAAGGAAAAAGGTGGAGACAGCAATGAGGAGGCGGAACGTTATTATCTCAAAGCCATGAATTGCCCGCATCATCACCGCATCTTTGCGGCGGAACCGCACAGTTATCGCGATCTCCCATTGCGCCTGGCGGAATATGGCACTTGCTATCGTTACGAGCAGTCGGGCGAACTGTTCGGTCTCATGCGTGTCCGTTCGCTCAACATGAACGATGCACATATTTATTGCACCGAAGAGCAATTTGCGGATGAGTTCAACGCAGTGAATGAAATGTATCTGAAATACTTCAAGATTTTCGGTTTGGAGAAATATCAGATGCGCTTCAGCACCCACGATCCAAAGCGGCTGGGCGACAAGTTTGTGAATGAACCCGAACTCTGGAAGAAGACCGAGGACATGGTTCGCAACGTGTTGGTCAAAAACAACATTAACTTTGTTGAAGTGCCGAATGAAGCCGCGTTTTACGGCCCCAAGATTGACGTGCAGGTTTGGAGCGCGATTGGCCGTGAATTTACCATTGCCACCAATCAAGTTGATTTCGCCGTCCCCGCAAAGTTCGGCCTGACTTATCGCGATCGCGACAATACCGAGAAAACCCCGCTCTGCATTCATCGTGCGCCACTCGGCACTCACGAACGCTTCATCGGATTCCTGATCGAGCATTATGCGGGCAACTTCCCGCTCTGGCTGGCTCCCGATCAGGTGCGTGTGCTGACTATTGGCGATGACGAAGCCTTGGTGAACTACGCCAAACTGATTGCCAACGAACTCCGCGCGAACATGGTTCGTTGCGAAACCGATTTTCGTACCGACCCTATCAAAGCCAAGATTGCCGAGGCCGAGCAGACCAAAGTCCACACCATGCTCGTCATCGGACCGCGCGATATGGAAGCTGGCAACGTCAGTGTGCGTCTCCATGGCAAAGGCAGCCTCGGTGCCAAGCCAAAGGGAGAAGTGATTGCTGACATACTGGCTTCAATCAAAGAGCGTCGGAGCTAATCCTTATTCTGTCCATGCGCCAGGCGTGATTCCACTCGCACCTGGCGCATTTGATTACTATACTGGAATTGCGCATGAAACGTTTGTTACTTGCCCTGTTGTCTCTCGCACTAGTCTTCGCGGCAAATGCCGATGAAGGAATGTGGCTTTTCAATCAACCACCTCGTGAAATCCTGCAATCACGCTTTCAGTTCGCTCCCAGCGATGCCTGGTTGGAGCACCTGCAAAAATCTTCGGTCCGCTTCAACTCTGGCGGCTCCGGCAGTTTCGTCAGTGCGGATGGGTTGCTGATTTCCAATCATCATGTTGGTGCGGACGCCTTGCAAAAACTAAGCACGCAGGAGAAGAACTTCCTGCGCGATGGCTTTCACGCACAATCCTTTGCAGAGGAGATAAAATGCCTGGACCTGGAACTCAATGTTCTGGATTCCATTGAAGATGTGACCAGTCGTGTTAACGCTGCCATACCAAAGGCAGTTGATGCCTCAACAGCCTTTCTAGCAAGGCGCAAGATCATTGCCGAAATCGAAAAGGAATCTCAGGATAAAACCAGCATGCGCTCGGACGTTGTCACCCTCTGGCAGGGCGGCGCTTATCATCTTTACCGCTACAAGCGCTTTACCGACGTGCGACTGGTGTTTGCGCCTGAACAACAGATCGCTTTCTATGGTGGCGATCCTGACAATTTTGAATTTCCTCGCTACGACCTCGATATCTGCCTCTTCCGCGCCTACGAAAATGGCAAGCCAGCCACGGTCACAAACTTTCTCAGATTTTCTGCCTCCGGCCCCAAGGATGGCGATTTGGTCTTTGTCTCCGGCCACCCGGGACACACCAGTCGCCTGCTCACGATGTCGGAGTTGGAAGGGCTTCGCGATGAAACCATGCCTTTCAATCTCAGCACTCTCAAACGTCTGGAGGTCCTGCTTGGCAATTGGAGTGCGCGCAACGATGAAAATGCCCGCCGCGCAAGGAAACTCCTCTTTAGCGCTCAAAACGCACGCAAGGCCAATGACGGACGCCTCGCCGGTCTGCTTGATCCGGATTTAATGAATCCGAAGTCAAAGGCCGAATCTGATTTTAAGACCAAGCTCGTTGGCCAGTCTCAATATGCAGATGCGCTCGCGGCATATGACAAAATAACCGAAGCTACCAAAATCCTCATGGCTCAGTCCCGACGACACGCGTTGCTCGAAGGCGGCCAGGCATTTAACTGTGACAGCTTCCGCATCGCCCGCACCTTGTTGCGTGCAGGTGAGGAACGTCCCAAGCCCAATGGTGAACGCCTCCGCGAATTTTCCGAATCGGGCAAAACGTCTCTGGAAATTGCGCTGTTTTCTGAAAAGCCAATTTACACCGATCTGGAGATTCTCACTCTTTCCGACTCGCTCACATTCCTCGCAACCCAATTTGGCGCGAATGATCCGCTTGTGAAAAAAGTTTTGGCTGGCAAATCACCGCGAGATCGTGCTGTGGAGTTGATCACTGGCACCAAAGTGCGCGACGTCGCTTTTCGCAAGCACCTCTATGAAGGAAGTGCAGCCGCAGTTACCGCAGCTCATGATCCCATGATCGAACTGGCTCGCCTGGTCGATCCTGACGCTCGCGCATTGCGCAAGGTTGCGGAGGAGCAGGACGAGATCAAGCAGCAGGCGCATGCTGCCATTTCACGGGCCCGCAACGCATTGCTGGGCACTTCCGGCTATCCCGATGCCACATTCACTCTGCGCCTCTCCTTCGGCACCGTGAAAGGTTATGAAGAAGATAAAAAGACGGTGCTTCCCTTCACCACCTTGGGAGGACTCTACGCTCGCGCAAAGGAGATGAAGAATCGTCCGCCATTCGACTTGCCAATCCTCTGGGAAAAACGCAAATCACATCTAAACTTGAAAACTCCCTTTAATTTTGTGAGCACTTGCGACATCATCGGTGGAAACTCCGGCAGCCCCGTGGTCAACCGCGCAGGTGAATTTATTGGCATTATCTTTGACGGCAACTTGCAAAGCTTGCCCTGGGATTACGCATATAACGACAAGCAAGGACGTGCTGTGTCCGTCGATTCCGCCGCCATCCTTGAAGCGCTGAACAACGTCTACGGCGCCAGGGAACTGGCGGGCGAACTGCTAAAAGGACGGCGCATTCAGTAAACCTCTTGCCTTAGCCGATGATTCACTATTATTGGGATGTATTTCTAGAGTTGATACGCACTCCGTTTCAGCACGTGGAATTAATTTGGGGTATTGTTCCGCTCTACTTTGGGCTCCTGTTGAATGAACTTACATCTGGTAAAGCGAACTTCCGCACCGCCATCCAGACTGGATTCAGCTTTCTCTGGGCCGCAGCGCAATGGCTTTATCCTTATTTCCGACCACACGCAACCGGCGCACGCCAGATCGAGTGGGGCTCGATGCCTGGCATCAATCTCGTGGTAACGATTCTGGTAATTGCCTTCGGTGCAGCCGCCCTCTTCAGTGGTATCCGGCGTCGATATCCCAAATATGGCTCCTTTCTTGGTTATACCCGCTTCAGCAACTACTTCATGATCACCATCTTTGCTATTCAGGCACATTATCCGGAGCTGGGGTGGACCTGGGATCGACTGATTGCCATCGCCCTCTTCGCGCTGCCTATTTGGTTGATCCTGCATTTCGGTTTGATGCCCATCCGCAAGTGATTGGGAAAACACCCGCCACTTCCTTCCTTTAGTGGATTAGACCGCGCTTTGCCTGAACATTTCAACCTGATAGCGCACTTGACGCCCTTTGCCGGGTTGGCTTACCCTTCCCGACTCGCTGGATGGCGAAAACCTATTATATTAGGAAAGCTGGTTTTGAGTTTAACGGAAAGGTTTGCTTGTGAACGTTACAGTTGAAAATTTAGCCCCATGCAAAAAGTTGGTTAGGGTGGAAGTCGAATCGCCGGAAGTTGACAAGGCGTTTGATTCCATGATCAAGGATTTCCAACGTCAGGCCGCGCTGCCAGGCTTTCGTCCGGGCAAAGCTCCCCGCGACATGGTCGTGAAGCGCTACGAGAAGGACATCCAGGACGAAGTCAAAAGGAAGCTCATCCCCGATGCCTACCGCAAAGCCATTGAAGAGCAAAAGCTCGAAGTAGTGGGCGCTCCGGACATCGAAGAGATCCAGTTCTCTCGCGGCCAGGCCCTCCAATTTGCCGCCACCATCGAGACCGCACCCGAATTCGAACTGCCCGAATACAAAGGCATCCCCGCGAAGCGCGAAACCACTCAGGTCACCGATGCAGACGTCGAACGCGCCATCAACATGCTCCGCGAACGTCAGACCAATTTCAACACCGTCGAGCGCGCGGCCCAGGCCGGCGATGTGGCCGTGGTCAATTACACCGGCACCACCGATGGCAAACCGCTGACTGAAGTCGCTCCCACTGCCAAAGGCCTTACGGAACAAAAGGGTTTCTGGATCAACATCGATAAGAACTCCTTCATCCCTGGCTTCGCCGATCAATTGATTGGCGCCAAGGCTGGCGATAAGCGCACGGTCAACGTCGATTTCCCTGCCGATTTCGTCACTCCTCAACTCGCCAATAAGAAAGGCGTTTACGAGGTCGAAGTCGTCGAAGTAAAAGAGAAGATTTTGCCAGCCGTCGATGACGCCTTCGCCAAGACTTACGGTGCCGAAAGCCTCGAGAAACTCCGCGAGGGCGTTCGCAAAGACTTGGAAAACGAGCTCACCTACAAGAAAACCCGCAGCGTTCGCAACCAATTGGTTGAAGAATTGCTCAAGCGCGTTTCCTTCGAACTGCCTGAATCTTCCGTCAATAATGAAACCCGCAATGTGGTTTACAATATTGTTCAGGAAAACCAGCAGCGCGGCATTCCCAAGGAAGTCATCGAACAGCAGAAGGATCAAATCTATTCTGCCGCCAATGACAGTGCCAAGACCCGCGTAAAAGCCGCCTTCATCTTCCAGAAAATCGCCGAGAAGGAAGGCATCAAAGTTTCCCAGGAGGAAGTCGCTCAACGGGTTCATCAGATGGCCTCCACCTACCAGGTTCCGGTCGAGAAGTTCGTCAAGGACTTGCAGCAACGCAATGGCATCGTTGAAATCTACGACCAGATTGCCAATGAAAAGGTTCTCGATTTCGTCCAGCAAAACGCGAAGATCGAAGACGTCGCCCCTGAGCCTGCTCCAGCAGCGAACCCGGCTTAATCAATCACTCTCCTCAAGAGGCGGGCAGCAATGCCCGCCTCTTTTTTATTGGCTGCGCCCGAACTTCTTTTCGAGCTCCCGATAATTCATTTCAATGAGCGTCGGCCGTCCATGCGGACATGTATAAGGCATGGCACAATGCCGCAAATCGTTAACCAAATTCTCCAACTCAGGTCCGCCCAATGGATCATTTGCCTTCACCGCATGTCGGCAAACCGTTTTGGCAATGGTATGCTCGCCCAAGCGCAGGCTGTTCACTTCCTCCCCTGCCGACTTCAATTCATCCACCAGTTCCAAAACAAACCGGCGCGGATCGCTCGCTCTTACAAACGGCGGCAGCGCATCCAGCAGAAATGTCCGCTCACCAAACTCACTCAGCCCGACCCCCAGGCGTGTCAACTCCGCCAATTGCCCCCGCAAAAACTGCGCGTCCCGCACCGATAACTCCACCGTCTCCGGCAACAAGAGCTTTTGCGACGCCGCACTCCCCTGCCCCTCCAGGCGGTTCAGCATCTGCTCGAACAAAATCCTCTCATGTGCCGCGTGTTGATCCAGCAACACCAACCCGCGATCGGATTCCAGCACCACGTACAATCTTCCAACCACGCCCACCACCCGCAATGGCACATTCAACAACGGCACTGGTCCCGCTGATAACTGACTCGCAACACTCGTCGCACTCGGTTGCACGGCCAGGCTGGCAATCGGCAATTGCGAACTCGCCGGCATCACCGGCCGCGCTGGCTCAATCGGTGTCCTCGCCTCCCACAACGGCGCTTTGTTCGCGACCCCACCCGCACTCGCCGGCGCAACCAGGTTCGATCGTTGCAACAACTCTTCCGTCCTTGGCATTTCTGGAGCTTTTGCAATCGCTGCTGCTGGCGCAGCCACCCCGACACTCCTCGTCAACTCGCTTGAGTGTTCAACTCCCCTCGCTGGCGCGCCATCATTTCCCGTCGTATGAAACTTCAACAATGTCTGCCTCACCGCCTGCGTCACCAATCGCCGCACCTGCATCTCCTGATGAAACTTCACCTCGCGCTTCGACGGATGAATGTTCACATCCACCGCTGCCGGATTAATCTCCAGGAACAGGCAACACACCGGGAATCGTCCCTTCATCAACGCCGTGTGATAGCCCTCAATCAACGCAAAGTTTAGCCCGCGATTCTCCACCGGACGCCGATTCACAAATAAATTCTGATCCTCCCGCGTCGACCGCGACACCCCCGGCGCTCCCATCAATCCCCACACTCGGAAAGTATTCTTCGGTTGCTCCCGCAACATCGACACCGCCAGATCGTTCTCATCCACCTCCACCGGCTCGGCCAGTTCCACGCTGAAATCCACCGGCAGCAGCTTCTGCTCACTCCCATGAATCGCCCGCATCCGCTCGCGCAATCCATTAATCCGCGACGCCGCATCTTTGCCCGCATTAACCGCCGGCCATTGCCAGATCAACCGTGCATCCTTCGAAAACGTGAACGCCACCTCCGGATACGCCAGCGCCGCCAACGTCAAATAATGCTGGATATGCGCCGACTCCGTCTCTTCACTCCGCAAAAATTTTCTACGCGCCGGCAAATTAAAAAATATCTGCCGCACCTCCACGCTCGTTCCCGTCGCGCTGCCCGCCGCCTTCACCTCCATGATCTTGCCACCCACCACCACGATCTGCGTTCCCTCGGGCGAACCCCCGTCGCGCTCCCGCGTCGTCAAAGTGAACCGGCTCACGCTTGCAATGCTCGGCAACGCCTCCCCGCGAAAACCCATCGTCGCAATCGCCGCCAGATCCTCCGCCCGCTGAATCTTGCTCGTCGCATGCCGCTCCAGGCACAGCAACGCGTCATCCCGGCTCATCCCGCTCCCATCGTCCGTCACCCGCACCAGGCTCCGCCCGCCCGCCTGTATTTCCACCGTCACCCGCGATGCCCCGGCATCCAGCGCATTCTCCACCAGCTCCTTCACCACGCTCGCCGGACGTTCCACCACCTCGCCCGCAGCGATCTGGTTCGCCACCTGGTCTGATAATAGTCGGATGCGATTCATTAAATTCTAATTCTATCTGCCGATGACTGCCTCTTCATGTTCGCCTGCCGGCACCGGCAACGCGAATGAAAACACCGCCCCGCGCCCCGGCTCATTCCGCGCGGAAATTCGTCCCCGATGATCCTCCACAATCTTTTTGCTGATCGACAAACCCAAGCCCGTCCCATGCGCCTTGCCAAACGTCGCAAACGCATCGAACAACCGATCCGCAATCTCCGTCGCAATACCCGGCCCCGTATCTTCAATCTCCGTAATCACTTCCTCTTCCGACACTCGAAAGCGCAACGTGATCCTCCCCCCGTCAGGCATCGCATCCGTCGCATTATGAATCAAATTATAAAACACCCGCCGCAACCGCTTCGGATTCAATAACAGCCTGATCGCCGGCGGTGCATTCTCCAGCTCGATCGTCACCGACTTGATCTCAATCTCCGGCCGGATCTCTTCCAGCAATATTTGCACGAAAACGTCGTAAGGCGTCTGCGCCAGGACGAAACTGACATGCGACCCCTGCGTAAACTCCAAAATCTCGTTCACCAACTCACTGATCCGCTCCACCTGCTTCGAAATCCGTTGCTTCGCCAAATGCCTCCCCTCCGGCGTCGCCTTTTCCATCCCTGCCATCTCCGCGCTGAGCCCGATGATGTTCAATGGATTCTTCAAATCATGCACTATCGTCCGCGCGAACCGCCCCACCAACGCCAACCGCTCCCGCTGCAACACCTCGCTCACATATTGACGATTAAATTCCCGCAACCGATTGCTGATCTCCCGCAACAATCCCATCGATAGCAGCGGCGAATTCTCCACCAATGCCAGCATCGCTTCACGCGGAATAAAATAAACCTCCGTCTCCTCCAAAGCCGTCGCACTCGCCGACCTCGGCTTATTCTCCAACACCGCCATCTCCCCGAACATCTCGCCCGGCCCCACCTTGGAAAAAGCATGCCGATCATTCAACGTGATCAACCCCGTAATCTGCACCAAACCCCGCCTCACCACATACACGCCATCCCCCGTGTCCCCTTCCCGGAAAATATCCTCATTCGCCTTAAACCCGCGCACCTGCGCCGCCTGCTCCAAAACCTTCAACTCACCAGGCTTCAACTGGCTGAAGATCGGGCATGATTCAAGCGTCATCATGCCACCAAGTTTAAGCCAAAACCCCCTCCCGTAAAGCAAACAACTGACTCCCAACCACCCGCCCTTCTCCCGCTCTTTAACTATAGCCGCCGAGCCCCGGGAGGCGGACTGCAGAGCCCCCCGACTCCATCCTCTCACAGCCTTCCTGCCCGATCCACCCACGAGCCCGCCACCAGAATAGTTCCCACACGCAATACGCAACACGCAACCTCTCCCGCATTCGTTTACTCGAATTGACTCGATTTTTTCCCGAATTCTAATCCCACGCACTGCCGTCCCATCCGTCCCATTGAGTTCCGAGCGGACAATTAAATCTCTCCTTTTCGCGTATTTCGCGTATTTCGCGGTTTCCATCCCTCTCTCCGTCTTCCGCTCCTTGATCAGTTCACCAATTCCTGACCTCCCACGAAAATTTCCAACCTTCCGATACCTACCAATACCTTCCGATGGCTTCCGATACCTTCCGAACCCGAGTCCACCCACCGCCCGTCCCATCCACGATGGCAATCCGCGCCAGAACGCCAAATCAGTCGCGGACCGTCGGTCATAGTCTCCTTCTCCCCTTGCGCATGGGAGAAGGCCGGGATGAGGGAAGATGCGCCCGGATTCTATTTTGCTTCCGGGACTGCCCACGCCTCCACCTTCACCTGCGACCTCCCGTTTCCAGCAAAAATCCCTGTATTTCCTGCGAAATACTTTCGGCCCATCAACTCCCCTCTCACACGCCATACGCAACCCGAAACACTTACGCTTGACGGAACCCCCCGCAAAACCTAGTTTAGGCTCCGGCTGGTGGCCATAGCTCAATGGTAGAGTCCAAGCTTGTGGAGCTTGTTGTTGCGGGTTCGAATCCCGTTGGCCACCCCATTTTTTTGTACGCATCCGGTTCATTTCAGCCTCTTTTCCATCGGTAATTCTCGATTCCATCCTCTCCATTCGAAACTCGAAATTCGACATTTGAAATTCTTCGGGCCTCACCCGTTACAAACTCCTTTTTCATGATCTACCCCGGATTAAACAGAGATGGGGTTGACATACACTGACCAACCCCCTCCCCAAAGCACAAATTATTTTTCATTCACCATCAACCACTTACATCAAAAGCACGAAAAAACACCACTTTTTTGCTCACAAAACCGGCTCTCGGTTCCCCAAAACACCCCAGCAGAGGCCTGCGCGCATTACATACTTTTTACATATGTCAGCTCGACGAGCATAATCCCATGGAGCACCATCCCAATGGCGTCAATGAGGCACCAAAAGTTTAAGACCGAACAGCCGTTCACAGACATGAATTTATGAAAATGATTTACCTCCTGCTCTTGGGATGCTTCCTGCAGTCCGCGACCATTTTCGCGGCCGAAAGCGCAGACATCGCTATAAAACTAAAGAATCTTAAGCATACATCCTGGGAAAACTCTACGAACAAGCTCCTCACTGGCGAGACCCGTTCGCCGATCTTTGCTAACGAGTTCCTCACTGCCGCCGCACGGACACCAGTCCAGGTCAATTCAAAGAAGACAACTTACGAATATGAAGTGGGCCAATACGGCACCAGTTCATATTCGATCGTCACGTTTATCTCCGATAAAACGCATAATATCTGGATCGGACCCAAGCAGGATTTCTACGTGGATCTGGATTCGGGCATCCTGGGTGGCAAGCTGTCACCGGGGGGATTCATCATCTGGTGCGAAAGCATGGTCCTTAAACAAAATTTGAAGACCACAAATCTCACCGAAGTCATACAGAAATTTGAGGAAGACACCGATATAAACGCGATTGATAGAGCGCTCCAAGGCGGTCAGAATGATGAGGTCAGGCTCCGGCACCTGACGAATTTAAGGCGGGTTTTTAATACTTGGGCGTTTACGGATGGCCCGTTCAGCTCTACCACCAGCCCCAGCGCGCGGCTGGTGTCGAGTGAATTGGTGGATGGACAGGTGAAATTACAGTTGGAAAATCCCGCCTCCCAATTCGTGGGCGAAGCATGGATCGATCCGGTGACAAAAAAAGTCACGAAGGCCGTGGAATCCGGCAAGCAAGTGTTTCCACGGTAATCTGGCGTCACAAACAATTGGACCGGGCAGCAATTGAGTCTTATGGCGGTGCAAACATCATCTAAAAGGACACTCATCGCGACTGGCCTGTTGTTGATCATGCTGGCTACCCTTGCGTTCTTTCTCACCCGCCCCAAGGAACCCTCGTTCGAAGGCAAAACACTCACGGAGTGGCTTTCACAGTATAATCAGGCAAGAAGCCGTATACGGGCATTTAATATCGACGCCCCCAACATCCGAATTCAGTTCGATCCATAAGGGCAATCAGCACCAATTGCATTCCCACATTGTTAAAATGAATGGACGCGAAAGATTTTCCCGGAGTTAGCGCGCTGGAATTTAAATCCTGATTATTTACACTGCTCTACCCGAAGAACCTTATGTAAAAAGGAAAGACTGCCCTTTTAAGTATTAATTATGAAAACAATTTGGTTTCTGACTTTGATTTTATAGCCACCATAATGCCGTGTGGTGGAAGCTGTTCATCCGCATTGACCGCTGCGACCCATCCAGGCTGGACCAATTCGATGCGGAGGGGGCGGATTACCCCAGTTGACGCGGCGGATGTACCGCGAACTGGCCAAGATGATTTGACCACCAACCCGTGAATCTGGTTGTAATGTTTCGAAGGCGGGGCGTCGGTATCGGTGCCAGTCCGGAATTTGGCGGTTGGGTGATGTGGCGCAGGCGCGCGCGTCACACAGGTGGGAATGCCTGTATAGGGGGGTGGAACCCCCCCATTAGCAATAATAATATCCCAGTGTATTCTCATCTTGCAAAAGTGAATGACAACGCCACTGCGAACAAAACCGGCGTGGACCTCAACTTCCGACAGGTTAGGGATGGGAGTGGGACCGGGTGACGTTCCGGTTTTCAGGTCTTGGATTGGAGCTAATTTGCTATTCATATTGTTAAGAATTAATTGTTAAATGGTTATTCAAGTTTTCGCGCATGACATAGGTCCAGGCGGCCGTAATTTCCTTCGGTCAAAAGAACTGGCTGAGATGGTGGCCTATCCTTCACACCTCTATCGGCTCGATGTCATGTTTGGGAAATTCATTACCATGTTTGGAAAGAAAATCACTTCAGCGTAAACGGCTCGCTCTTGGAAACGCTATTGAAGATCGGTCGTCTCATGATGTCAAGGCGACCGATTGACTCTCCCAGAGATGAGTTTAAGAGTATCGATTTAGAACCTACAAAGTGAAGCTCAAAGGCCAATCTTTCAGGTCGGCGAACCGTGTGTGCAAATCGGGCATGCGACCCGTCAGAGCGTGGTGAATTTGTTGCTCGTGGGCCATATACTTGCCAATATTAGATCTCACTGAACCTCCAAGACCATCTCATGAATGAAAACTTTAAACCGAGATTTGTTATTTGATTTATTGTTCGCTGCGCAAGTGAACTAGTTATACAGAAGTTACTAAAACAAAGGATAATATTATGCCGTTTGCACGTATTGATCTAATTAAAGGAAAAACCGCCGAGTATCGCAAGGCCTTGGCCGACGTCGTGTATAAGGGAATTGTCGATATACTCAAGGCGCCGGATGGCGACCGATTCATAGTCATCGGCGAGCATTCACCAGATAACTTAATCTACGACCCCAAGTTCCTCGGTTGCGATCGATCGCCTAACTTCCTCCTGATCCAAGTGACCAGCACTGTCGGAGATAATAAAGAGTCAAAGCTTGCCTTCTTCCGATATATCGCCGACGAACTGAAGAGCAAACTATCCGTCCGTCCTGATGACATCATGATCAACATGGTCTTCGTTGACCGCTCGGATTGGTCATTTGGCAATGGCGAACCGTGGGTATAGCACTTTCTCCCGACTTCCGGAGAAATAAGGAAAAAAGATCCATCCAGGATCGCTTTGGCACCACAAGGCCAGGGTAAAAAAGGAACTGAGTAGTCAAGTAAAGGGGTCGGTCCTGAATGGCGCTTACTTAAGGAATTACCATTAGATTTCCTTGCATTCATTGGTCCTTTTGAACTTTTGACCGAATGTTTTCGCCAAACTCAATGTTTGCTGTTTTCGGAAATACTCAGGTCTTCGTTGAAATCAAGAAATCGCTTTTGAAGACGTGTAAAAACAACAGAGATATAACCCATTGATACTATTTGTTCTACGTCTTAAGTAAGCGCCATTCGGGTCGGTCCTTAGTATTTATACTGATCTCCCCGAAGGACCTTGTGTAAAAAGCAAGAGCTGACCCTTCTACGAACGACCACGAAAAGCGAAGAAACTGTAAAAATGGAAACTTTGGTAGGTGCGCATGGTATACGAAAAAAGTGATCCTGAACAAAGCGAAATGCCTGGGTTATGCCGCCTTACTTATTAAGGTGTCGCCAAACGATAAAATCCCCAGCCATTGGTCGCTGAAAGAATGAATTGTTCTTGTAGGGTTTTCGGGTTGAGCGTAAATGCATCAGCGATCGTTTCCCACCCTGCCGCGTTCAAACTGGAACTCCGTTGCAGAACCATATTCGTCGCGGGAACAGTCCACGATATTCCCAGACCAGATCCGACAGCTTTGAGCTTCAATCGTGGTTTGGGTGGCGAATAACGGGTGTAAATGGAATTGGGCAGACTAAAGGCGTCCGCACTGAGTGCCAGAATCAATCTGTTCCCATCAGCCGATGAAGCTATCCATCCGTATGTTTGGCCAGGGACATTGTTCTGGCTCCACGTGACTCCCGAATTAGTCGAGGTGTAGATGTAACCCATCGACACGATCAATGTGTCTCCATTCCCCGAGGTGGCAACATAACCGCCGGCACCCCTCGGAAAATCAGTCGATGCCCAGGTGGTTCCATAATTGGTGGAAACGTAAACGCGATCAACACTGCCGGCAGTGCTGTATGTAGTGAGTAGACGTATCGCCAGCAGCGTGGATCCATCCGCCGAAGAGGCAACGGAATACCACATTGGCGAAGCCCCTGCCGGGAAATCCCAGGCGATATTATTCGATTGCCACGTGGAACCTGAATTGGTGGAAGTGAAAATTCCAGTGCCCCCTGCCACCTGCCGGGTTCCATCCGCCGAGCAAGCCACGGAGTACCAGCGATCGGCCGGCGCATCGGATGCCCTCCAGTTTGTACCCGAATTGGTCGAGACATAAATCAGGCCCCGCGACGTGGCGCGGTTATTATAGGCAGCAGCGGCAACGAGTGTTTTGCCATCGCCTGAAGAAGCTACACTGCTCCACTGATTACTCTGCGCGCTGGTTGGCCTCCAGCTTGCTCCCGAATTGGTCGAGATGTAAATTAAGTCGCCGTGATCGCCACCTCTAGTGGGATCGACAATGATAGCTGCTGATGCGATCAACTGGTTGCCATCGGCAGACGATGCCACGGAGGTCCAGCTGTTTGACGGCGCTCCAGAAGCCAACCATGATTGCCCTGCATTCGTCGAGCAATAGATTCCCGGATTTCCAGCCACCGCTGCCACCAGTTTCACCCCGTCGGCGGAACATGCCAACGCGACGAGCCACTGTTTGTTGGGTGCGCCTGTCGCCTGCCATACCTGCGCAAGTCCATTGCTGGTGGCTGCGACCATCGTCACAACACAACAGGTCATTTTTAACAGACAGAGAATAACCTGCCGTGAACTGGACAGCGATGGATGATCGAAAAGATCCTTGGGTTTCATTTCCTTTATTAATTCTTCTAGTTTCGCGCCGACTACGCTGGCCTGGGCTTCTAACACGACTACTCCAGTGCGCGTCTCAAACGCTATCACAACTCTTCTATACTGCCGTCGCCGGGTGTCAAGCCCGCAGGAGACTCCAAATCATCAAGAAGGGGTCGGAGTAATGACACCTTGCTTGGATGTGCCGGGTTCGCTGCAGTGCATTGTCAGCGCATCCGCTTCGCAGTCTTCAGGAGCGCCAACGCATTCTCCCAGTCTTTGAGAGAGCCTCGGAAGGTGCCACTCCACAGCATGTCATCGACACTCATCATAATTATGACCAAACACGGTTCTCTATCGGTAAAAACGCTGTAGCGGCCTTTACAAGACTCACCAGCAAACCCCTCGCTCAAATACTCCCAACGAAGCATGCTGTTTGCGGCCTCACCCTTCCGGTCCGGGCTGTGCTGTCCAAGCTCCAGGCGAGCTCCAGACAAGCTAACAAAGTCGATATCCCACCATCCATCTGGCCCTTCGTCGAACTTAGCACTCCAGTTTGGCGTGGCACTGAACGACAGCGGGTCGACCGCCACCGTCGATTTTACCAAAGTTGGAGCAACAGCACTTTCCTGGGACGCAGCAACCTTGCTGGTTTTGCATCCAGTCGATGTGCAGGCCAAAGCCGCCATTGCAAGGAGGCAAGCAGAGATGTGCCGCTGTAGCTGCAAACCAAAAATCGCAGGGGTGTTCATATTTACTCCGACAGAGTAACAATCCGGTCGGAAGACTCAACGTGCAAAGAAAAGGGTATGAACCGGAGTGATGGGTAACAGTCTATCCGGAGTGATGGGTTACACTTCCGAGCACTATGGCTTGGAAAACTGTAACCCCGATGGAAGAGATTATTCGCTTTGTGATGTTGGCGCGGAGCGCGCGCTTTACGGTGAGGGAACTGTGCGAGCAGTTTGGCATCAGCCGGAAGACCGGCTACAAACATTTGGCTCGCTACGCCGCGTTCTTTTCGCGGTCCTTTACAGAAATTTGCTAGTCTGATATATATTATATTCGAGGAGCTTCCATACGAGAACATGTGCATGGTTGCTTGCACGCCATTGGTGCAGCTCGTGAGCCGTAATGATTAGATCGTAATTGTCTGCCGCTTATCATCAACATGAAAGGAATTCACTATGACCACTCAATCCATTTCGATTCCCGAACCTCAGTCGTTCGATAGCCTGCTGTCGCTCAAGGGCCGCTGCGCGGTGGTCACCGGCGGGAGCCGGGGCCTCGGAGAGGCGATCGTTCGGCGATTGGCCCAGGCCGGCGCCTCAATTGTGCTGACCGGACGCGGCCGTGATGCGCTGCAGCGCGTCGAGTCGCAGCTCACCTCGACCGGGGGACAAGCCTTGGGCGTGCAGGCGGATCTTGGCAGTCTCAAGGATTCCCAGAAGGTGATCAGCCAGGCGCTGGAGCGGTTCGGGCGCGTCGACATCCTGGTCAATAACGCCGCCGTGTTCCCTCCATGTCTGTTTCTGGAGATGACCGAGGAGGTGTGGGACCACACGGTCGACACCGACCTCAAGGGCGCTTATTTCCTCGCCCAGTTCGCAGCCAAGGCGATGATCACCACCGGTCGCGGTGGCCGCATCATCAACCTGTTGTCCACCGATGCATTTCGGCCCACCGGGACGCTGTCGGCCTACGGCGCAGCCAAGCTCGGCCTGTGGTCGGCCACTCAGGCCATGGCCAAAGAACTAGCCGAACACCGGATTCTGGTCAACGCTCTCACCCCCGGTGCAACCATCACCGAGGAACGGCTGGCCAAGATGAAGGACGGCACGTTCGGCGCAGATGAAATACCCGAGGGTGCCGTCAAGACCCGGGAAAAGATGCAGGCCGTTATGAAGACCGGTGCCTTTGCCCAAATGCTGACCGCCCTGATGCCGCTGGGCCGCCCCGGCTGGCCCGACGAGATCGCCAAGGCAGTGCTGTTCCTGGCATCCGACATGGCCAGCTACATCAGCGGGGCCAATCTGATCGTCGACGGGGCGCAAACCTTGCGATAAGGAGTGAAGTCGGCAGGAGAAATTGTCTCCATGAAGCAGTTCATTCTCCGAAACAACCTTTATCTGCTGACCGCGCTGGCGATCGGCGTGGCCATTTATGTTGCAGTAAACTGGGCCGCGATTCCGTTTCTTCAGCGGATGGTCGGCCTGTTCTTCGTCGCGATCATGCTGCACGTGTGGGAGGAATCTCGATTTCCCGGTGGTTTTGCGGAAATGATCACCGCTCGTCTGAATTTCGCCATTACCGATCCACGTGTCGCCGAGCTGATCTTGGCGGGTGCCATCCTCTACCTGGGCTTCGTGCCGCTGTTCTTCCCGCACGTTGCGTGGCTGGCGATGGCGGCGATGTTACTCGGCGTTCTTGAGCCGATTGCCCATCTCGCGGCGATCAAGATGTTTCAGCGAAAGCACTTTTACTCACCCGGGCTGCTGACGGCGGTCGTCCTCCTGCTGCCCATTTCAATCTATGGAATCGCCTTCGCCGTCCGGAATGATTTGATGCGGCCGTGGGATTGGATCTGGTCGCTTCTCTATATGGCTACCGGGCTGGCGATCGCACAGGGAACGGTCGTCAGAATGAGCGGCTTGAGATACACCGAGTTCCTGAAGCGAGTCCGGTCAACTCTGTTCGCAAAACAGGTTTGACCAGGGGGCCTAGAAGGGGGCAGGCCAAGGGTCAAACCAAAGTAATGACGCTCAGCGCGAATAATTCCTTCATTAATTTACAATTCTTGCATTGGTTGGCGTATCGAGTTCAACCCCCTTAATATCCTCTTGGATCATTCCCAACCGTTTGAATCCAAGTTGAAGCTAAAAGGTTAAAGGATTCGTCCGCCGCCACCTCTGCTAAACGTCTGATCGCAACTGTTGCATCGGCAAATGTCCAGCCTTTGGAATTCAACGCCAGCCAGGCTTGCCCCAAGTCACCAGATTCCAGTATTTCATCGAAGGTCAGCCGAAAAAGGGGGTTTGACCCTTTACAAAGATTCGATAATTCTAAAACTCCAACAAGCTTGAGATGAAAAATGTAATACTTTTAAACCCGCCAGCTCCTGCAACGGATAAAGATATTGCTGAGCTCGAGGCGGCTATCAGTCGAAGGATTCCAGATTCCTTGAAGACCTTATTGATGAGGAGCGACGGGGGGATTTTGAGTTGCGAAAACTCAATGACGAACGCCAAACTTCCGTCCGGTGCAAAGCTGGAGTTGGAGGTTCAGCGGTTTTACAGTGTCGCAATGATCCTAGAGGACCTAAAAACATACGCAGGACGCGTGCCTAAGAATTTCTTACCGTTTGCAGACACGTTAGAAGGTGATCTCTTTTGTTTAAACTTGGACGAACGCCAGTCCGGCGTTTATTTTTGGGATCACGAGAGAGAGGAAGAGGCTTACATATTAGTAGACAAGGTTCCCGATCCTGCTCAAACAAATATTTATCCCGTAGCCCCAAGCTTGGAAACCTTTGTGGATACACTTGCAATGGATGAGTCTTAAATTCCTTTTTTTGGAGGCGAATTCCTTCGCGAGTGATCTCTATTTTGTTAAAGCGGTCAAAAAGGGGTAAGGCTAAACCAAAAAGACCAGCCCCATTTCTGAGACTGGCCTGGAAGTCATCAGCCCGGCTCAGGGCTGACTAGGATCGGGATAGTTCCCGCCCCGTTTCACTCTTCACGCCCTACTTGCTCCCGTTCAACGACTGCTGCAAACGCTCCACTCTTGCGCTCAGCTTATCAACGGAAACGTGGTTCTCCTCGGCAATCGAGGGCCAGCTCTTGCCGGCGTCGTGCTCTTTCAAAAACGAATCAGGCGTTTTCTTGGTTTCGTCCGCGAGCACGCTGGCCACCAGAAGTCCGGCAGCCTGGACGTTGGGATGGTTCTTGTGCAGCGCGCGCACCCGCTCGATCGGAACGCCAGTTTCGGTGGCAATGCGTTGCAACGCAGTGTCCATCTTCCCGGGGGTGGACGTCACGGAATTGACTGCTTCCATCTGGGTTTGGAGACTGCTCGGAGCCCCTTTGTCCGCCGCCATCGCGGGATTCAAGCCCGTGCTGAACAGAAAACCGGCAATGATCGCAATACAGAATGTTAGATTTTTCATAGTTTTCCTTTCTGCCGTAAAATAATCCGGTGACGCCCCGACCGAAAGGGAGGAAAAACCAGAAGCCGGAGGTACGAGGGCGGAAGGGGTTCAAACCTCACTGGCCAAGTGACAGGGGCTGGGGTCGGGTATAAAACATCAAGGGCTCACCCACGATTCCACTCGAACAGCATTATTAAACTTTCGTCCTGCAAACCATTTAGTACCTACTGCTCCTCCGCCTTATAAAATCTCGACGGCAAATTACTCCCAGCCGAATCCAAAAACGGCAGCGTCCCAATCACCGGCGAATTGGTCGCCAGCGGCACCCAGTCAATCAGGTTCGTCGAACCGTAAATCACCACCGCACCATGTCCGCTCAAACCATTCAATTGCATTCCAAAGCCGTTCGACGACCAACCCGCACTCGTCCCTGAAACACCAAGCCGCGGAGGAAACCGCAAAATGGCCAGCATCGCATTGAAACTCGGCTGCATCCCAACCTGATTGCTCACCACCACACCGTAAGCCCCGACATCACTCCATTGCACATTGGTCAGAGTGAGTGATGAATTCGTCCCACCAGCCAAATCCACTCCATTGAACCGCCATTGATAAGTGAAAGGCCTGGTGCCTTTCGCAGCCACCACGAAGATTGCTTTGCTGGAAGGCATCTGAGACTGACTCGACGGTTGCATGGTGATCTGAGGCGGCATCGGAGCAACTGTCACAGAGTACACGGAACTCGTTGCAGTCCCATACGCATTGCTGGCCGCCATGACATAACTCCCTGCTTGGCTGGGCTGAATATTGGATATCGTCAGGTAATTGCTCGTCGCTCCGGCAACCGGGCTCCCATTGAACAACCATTGATAACTCAGCGGCGGAGTTCCAACCGCACCACTCTTCAGAATCACATTGTAAGGGTCGGGATTGTAATTAAAGTAAGATGGCAGGTTGGTAATTATTGGAGCTGTTGGCCCGGGAGTGTAACTAACCTGATCCAACCAACCTCGAGCCGCCCCAAAGCCAAAGCCATTGACAAATTGCCACCCAATATCCTGTTCACCTTCACCCAAAAAGAAAGTGTAGCTCGACCAGTTCGATCCAGGTCTTCCGGTAATCTCAACCAACTGAACGCCATTCGTCGTGAGCTGCAGATACCTCCCACTGCTCTCAACCGCCCAGGAAAAGTGCAATGTGCCAGGGCCCATAACCCTTGTTTTGATCCACGACTCCTGAACATTTGTCAGCACTCCAAATTGAGCAGCATATCCGTCTAATGACTTCGAACTTTCCACATGCCATGGCGCGTCACCGCCAGTGGTCCAGATGAGGTTCGTGGCATTCAATGCTTCAGCCAGCGTCACCACATGAAAGGAAATATTGGAACTCATCGCTGTTCCGTAACTGTTGGTAATGATCACCGAATACTGATCCTGATTGCCCGGCAGAAGATTTGTCAGGACCAACGAGGATTGCGTTGCTCCACTGATATCATTCCCGTTCAGCTTCCACTGGTACGCAAACGGTTGCGATCCCATCACACTCACGTTGCATATCATGTTCGAACCTTCGCATACATTGCCACTGCCGGTTTGACTCAAAATAATCGGTGCCGAGGTGTTCACAACCAGGCTGGCGTTGGAACTAACGGTTGCGCCATACAGACCCGAAACCATGACCGCATATTGTCCGGCATCAGCAAACTGCACATGGGTCAGGTTCAGCGTCGAATTGGTCGCTCCACCAATCGGAAACCCGTTGAACGTCCATTGGTATGTTATCGGCGGCGCACTCATGGCAGTCGTCCGAAAACTCACATTATTCCCGTCAAATGTTGAACAGTTTTGGGGCTGCAGAATAATTACGGGCGCATCCGTGGATACCAAAGCCATGCTGATCGTGCCCTTGGCCGAAACCGTAGCGACATTCGTGAGCCCGGCTGGGACAATGGACTGGCCATTCTCGATACCGTACCCCATGTTGGTGGTGCCAGCTCCAAACGCCCGCACCGTTGCATCTGCCAGCAGCAAGAGGCTATGGTAATCACCGGAAACAATCGCTATCGTGTTCGTGACATCGGATGGTACGTTTGTTTGCCCATAGGTATTGTCTCCCCACGCAACGAGCGAACTATCAGCCCCTAATGCCAGTCCAAGATCGACGCCCGCTGCAATTGAAACCAAATTCGAATAAGTAACCAAATTCGAATAAGTATTTGGCGTCGTTATTATGTACGTCCCCTTAATACTTGGCATCGTTACGTATCCCAATCCCCACCCAATAACGGTTCCATCTGCTTTTAACGCCAGCGAACTATCCCCTCCCGCTGCAATGGAAATGACATTGCTCAATCCTGCGGGAACGTTGGTCTGTCCAAAACTATTATCCCCCCAGGCAATGACGGTTCCATCACTTTTCAGCGCCAGATAATGATCCCTGCCGGCTGCCACCGCCGTTACATTGCTGAGCCCCGGCGGAAAGGTAGTCACATTGGTAAGCCCCCCCGGAAAAATAATTGGAGAGAAACGGTTATTCCCCCAGGAAATAACCGTTCCATCACTTTTCAGCGCCAGCCGATCATACGCACTCGCCGCGACAGCAATCACATTGCTCAATCCGGTTGGAACACTGACATCGTTCAATCCGGTTGGAACACCGGCCAGTCCGGAGCCATCACTGTCCCATTCCTTGACAGTCCCGTCACTCAGTAACGTCAGCGCATAGCTATTCCCCGCAGCAATGGAAACAACGTTGGTAAGCGACGTAATAGAGTTCGTTAAGTTGGTAAGATTATATCCCCACGTCACCACCTGTCCTGCCTTTGCAGTATTCAGTTCCATCCCGCCAATCACCAACGCCATCCAAAAGCAGGCAATCCTCAAGACTCTCACAGTGTTATTAAGATCTTTCATTTAGATTCTTTCCTCCTTTGAGGAACTAGATCTGTATCCAACTCCATGCAAACCACTTCCTATGAACACAAAATCTCAAAGAACGGGGAGCAAATTTCCTGCCAATCTTTCGACTTCCGGTAGCTTAAAGGGTAAAGGGGTCCTAAAGGAGTCGATCCTAATTATTTACACTGCTCTACCTGTGGTCCCGTCACACGGAGACACAGACGGCGCACTTCGCAGCCTTGCTTGGTCGTGAACCGCGAACGTACAGCAGCTATGCAGAAGAACTGATGAAGCAATGGGCGTCATAAACGCCCCTTTTGCCCCCTGCTTCAGTCTCATTTACCCGGCGCGCTTGCCGTCGCGGCAGCCGGCACATAGACAATTCGATTCGGCTGCGTGGGCGCATAAGCATTGCGTTGGAGAATGTTTGCGCGATTGAACGGTTTGTAATCCTTAATCGCCCCGACACGCGCTATGCGCATCGACTTGCGAATGATTCCCCTACCGCCGTTTGCATCGCTGAATTTTCCCTGCCCGTAGCCCACGCCCTTTGTTCCGGAAAGATTCGATGAAAAATATTTCAGCCCAACAATTTTACTCTGCTCATCACGCAGCCAGCCAATGAATATGACAGCATGGGCCGCCCGGCGCAGTCGTGTCGTAGCTCAAAAAATCTCCGGGCCGGACCTTCTCCAAATCATCCACGCTGATGCCGTAACCGAGGCCGTAGGATTCGATCGCGCGCCGCTCGCAATCGCCCTTGCCCTCGATATACCAAAATTGCAATGCGTTGAAGAGATCGCCAAAGGTCATGCCGTTGAAATCGTCGGGGTCCAATCCCTTTTGAATATTGCGCAGCTTCATCGCGCGGTTGAACACCTCAAACGTAAATCCGCAACAATAACTGCAACGCGAACCGTCAGGATACGCTTTGGCCACGACCATTCCCTTGTACCACATGTCCTGCGTCACCCCGTTGTAAATGTCATACTCGCGCACTTTCCAACTGCAATGGTACGGCATCGAACCGTCCAGCGGATAACCGGAAATCACCGCCATCACATACGGGTTCAACGCCCCTTCCTCGTCGTCCTGCACCAGTTGTTCACGCGCATAATATTTTGCCAGCGCCTTGTCCACCGTCGAGAATCCGCGTTCATCGACCGGATATGGTTTGGGAGTATAAAGGAACCGGCGGCTTTCCGGTTTGGACGGATCCAGGTTTGTTGCCGGCGTGACGGTTTTTGCCGAAGTCGGCGCAGCAGCACTTTGCTGGGACGCGGCAACTTTGCTGGTTTTGCATCCAGTCGAAGCACCGACCAAAGCCGTCATTGCCAGGAGGCAAACAGAGAGGTGCCGCTGTAGCTGCAAGCCAAAAATCGTAGGGATGTTCATATTTACTCCGCCAGCGTAACAAACCGGTCGGGAGATTCAACGCGCAAAGAAAAGTAAGCAGGAAGAAAATGAAGTCAGAAGGGGCATAAAGGGGTCGTAAAGAGGTCGATCCTAATTATTTACACTCCTCATCATTCGATTCCCATTCGTGGTTATTAGTGTGCATTCGTGGTTGAATCATCCCTGGTTTCTTAACCTTTGCGGTGGAAAACTTTTTGAAATAGAAATGGCAGACGATGCCAAAGAGAATCAGTTCGAAACAAAAAAAGGCCATGGAAGCCACGGCGGCTCGTCCGGCGAAAAATTTCCAACTGATAAGGCGGTAGGTATGGGTGTTGGCAAAAATCAACGCCGGGAAAACGGCCCCTGCAATGAAGAAACAGCCTAGAATCAATTTCACTTTGACGGAAATTAACGGAATGGAAGGCAAAGGATGGATGGAAGCCTTTTGGTAAAATCGAACATAACAGGCAGCCAAAAAAATTGATCCTCCAACGGTACTGGCGTGTTGAAGACATTCGTGGATTCGGAAGGGACGGCCATGAAAGGTAAAAAGATTGCTCTGGAGAAAGGGAAATGCTTCCACGGACCAACCGTGTTCATGCGTGAAGGAATCCCAGAACAAATGAGAGAATGCGCCAATGATGAGTGACACGATGACCAGTCCCCACTGCGCAGCGGTGCGGAGAGGAAACGGATTCAACCAGGGAACCAATCGCTTTTGATGATTGGCCGGAAGCAGGAGGAAAAGCGGCTTCTTCAGCAGGTGCTGAAGAAGAATGAAAAAGATCAAACCCACTGGAACACAAAACCAAAAGACGCCCGGCACGGAGTGCCCCAGAGTGACTCGAGGCGATAGAGAAAAAATCTTCGAAAAATCCGGAGCCATACTGCCGATCATGAGAGCAGACAAAACCAACCGATGGCGAATCGGAATCACGATGGCAGGATGCGCGATGGTCAGCGGCATGGCGGATTTAAGATAACGTTCAGAACGATAACGAGACAATGTGAAATTGAATGAGGAACTAAAGGTGTTGTAATTACTCTCAAGCCATACTCTTATCCCCGCGGTCTGCCTGAACTTCATGAACGCGCAAAGAATTTGAACAGTAATCTTCCCTCAAGGCGCAACCTGGCAAGGGAACGGAAATCATTATCATCGTTCGCGCCTGATAATAGGTTCGCTCCAACCTTTTTGCAGCATTCCATGGCGTGTCTGCCACCGCCTGGGGCATAGCCCGAAAGAGGCCTGCGGGATTAACCCAACCGAGGAATACACAAGGACAAGGCCGCATTTCCGGATTAAATTATTTTGATGAAATTATGAAAGCTATTTATCTGGAAAAGAAAACCGGCCACAAATCGATCATTCTGGGCGATATCCCGCAACCGTATCCCAGGGAAGGCGAGGCATTAATCAAAGTACACGCGACTGGTATCATGCCCACCGAATTTCGATGGTTTCCCACATTTAATACACCCGAAGGAAAACCTCGTCGCTTTCCCATCGTTTTGAGCCACGAGTTTTCAGGAACGATTGAGGCACTGGGTGCAGGTGTAACAGGATTTGAAGTTGATGATCCAGTCTTTGGACTCAACGACTGGTTTACCAATGGCGCAGAGGCCGAGTACTGTGTTGCACCTGCAACCGCTCTCGCGCAGAAGCCGAAATCTCTTGATTACATCCATGCGGCTGTAACCCCGATTTCCGCACTCACAGCCTGGCAGGGACTCTTTGAGAGACTGAAACTGGAGCGTGGCCAGCGCCTCCTGATCCATGGTGGAGCAGGAGCCGTCGGAACTTTTGCAGTGCAATTGGCTCATTGGCACGGTGCGCATGTCATCGCCACCGCCTCCTCAGCAAATCTGGACTTTGTTCACAGCTTGGGCGCTGATGAGGTGATCGACTATCACCAGACGCCTTTTGAAAATGTCGTCCGGGACATTTCCGCCGTATTCGACGTTGTGGGTGGCGACACATTACAACGCTCATGGAATGTCCTGAAGACCGGTGGAAAGCTCGTTACCGTTGCAACACAAAGCGAAGGTGCGACCGACCAGCGCACCCGCGACGCTTTTATGCTCGTTCGCGCAGATGGTTCCCAGTTGGCAGAAATCGTCAAATTAATAGATGCGGGCGAACTTCGCGTTTTTGTCGCTGGAGTTTTCCCATTGGCCGAAGCGCGTGAAGCCTACGATCGGGCCCAGGAAGGTAAACTGCGCGGAAAGATCGCTCTGCGCGTCGCAGAGTAAATGCCGTTTTCAAACGAGAAACAAATCATGATCGACAAACATTAATCACGAAAGGACAACCCATGAATACATCAAACAAACAAATGAAGCGGATTGTGGCTGTAGGAGCCTTGCTGGCAGCCAGCATGGTCCAAGGAGTGGCACACGAACAGGAACCGGGCGTGGAGGTAAAACCCGTACGCGCGGAGAAGCTCCCCAATGTGCCTGGCAAAACTCTCACTGCCGTCACCGTGGACTACGCGCCCGGGGCCAAATCAAGCGCGCATCAGCACGCAGGCAGCGTCTTCGCTTATGTCCTGTCAGGTGCAATCAAATCTGAAAAACTCGGCGACCGGACCTGTCAGGGTTTACAAGGCTGGTGAGAGTTTCTTCGAACCGCCCGGCAACCAGCACCTTGTCAGCGAGAACGCAAGCGCAACCGAACCGGCCAGCATGCTCGCGGTTTTCATCGCCGATGAAGGCGCGCAATTAACAACGTTGGCTTCAACTTCCACTCCTGCCACGCCAACGAAATCAACGCCAACCGAACTCGTTGACGCGCTCAACCTTGTTTTTGGCAAACAGAAGTCCAATCGCGCTGTCCACGCGAAGGGAATCGTGCTCGAGGGAAACTTCATCCCTTCCCCGACCGCGTCAACTTTGAGTAAAGCACCGCATTTCCAAAAAGCCGTTCCGGTGACTATCCGCTTTTCCAATTTCGCCGGCATCCCCACTGTCTCTGATACCGACGGTCTGGCCAACCCGCGCGGCCTCGCCTTGAAATTCCATCTGCCGGATGGATCAGACAGCGATCTGGTGACGCATTCATTCAACGGCTTTCCCGCTCCGACCGCCGACGAGCTCCGGCAATTCCTGATCGCGCTCGGCACAAGCGGTCCAGGAGTTGCCAAACCAACTCCTGCTGACAAGTATCTCGCGGGCCATCCAATTGCAAAGTCCTTCCTTGAATCACAACAACCACCGCCAGTCAGCTATGCAACACTTACCTATTTCGGCGTCAACAGCTTCAAGTTCATCAATGCACAGGGCGAAGAAAAGTTTGGACGCTATCGTATCGAACCTCAGGCTGGGTATCATTTTCTGACCCCGCAACAGATTACGAATGCTGCACCTGGCTACTTGGCGGAAGAAATTCGCCAACGAGTGGCAAAATCGCCCATAAGATTCACCTTTCGCGCTCAACTGTCGGAACCCGGGGACAAGATAGACGATCCTTCAGTTGCGTGGCCGGAGACGCGCAAGACCATTGAACTCGGCTTCCTCGAGATCACCAACGTTGTCTCTGATAGCGATACTGCGGAACGTGCGCTGCTCTTTCTGCCGACTGCCTTGCCCGATGGCATTGAGCCAGCCGACCCCATGATTCAAGCGCGCGGTTCTGCGTACCCCGTCTCCTATCAACGCCGACATCAATAGGTTTTCGGCAAAGAGAAAAATGAGGCTGTAATCGCAAACCTCCCGATTGAGAGCATTTATGAGAGAACTGTCGCTCCTCCATTGCTCCAATCGGGAGGCGTGGCTCAAATTTCAACCCTTCCAATCGACCGCTTCACTCAACGGCTCCCCATAAGGCAGGTCCTCAGGCAGTGGCACAAATTCACGAATCCAACCCCACAGCTCGCTGAAATCCTTGTTCACATCTCCCGAGAGACAATCCGTAATCTGCCCGGCAGCTTCAGGATGCTTCTTGATCACCTCACGAAAAGAAAATTTTGGATCGTAAAAGGCATACACCAGCTTGCGCATGTTCTCGACGCCCTGCCGGATGGTGGTCCCGTATTCAGTGAAACGCGCCGGCGAAAGATCACCCTCAACCAATCCCGCATGAACCGCTTCACCAGCCAGATGCCCGCTCTTAAGCGCCAGCATGACTCCACTGCTGAAAACAGGATCAAGAAATGCCAACGCATCGCCCAGTAGCAGCAACCCCGGCGCGGCGCAGTGCTGTGAATGGCGGCTGTATTCGCTGGTGATAAAATATTCTCCCGTCGATTCACCGCTCAAAAGATGGTCTTTAATCCACTGATTTTCATCGACCTCGCGATTGAAAATATCACGCGCACTCTTCACACCGCCGCGAGTCAAATATTTCCCCTCCGCCACAATCCCCACGCTCACCATGTCATCGTGCTGCGGAATATGCCAGAACCACCCTTTCTCCGGCACATAAGCCACCGTCGTAGCCCCTTCATCAATGTCAGCTTCGCGCTTTGAGCCTCGATAATAAGTCCAAACCGCAATTTTATTCAGGTAGGGATCACGCATCCGCCAATTGAAACGATTAGCGGTGAAGGCTTCCTTGCCCGTACAATCCAGCGTGATCGGCGCACGAACTTCATACGTGCGCCCGCTCTTGTCCGTCGCCTCAACCCCGACAACCTTCCCACCCTCCACCAGCAGGCGATTTACATTCGTCTCCTCGCGCACCTCCGCCCCTTTCTCACGCGCGTTATCAAGCAGCATCTGGTCAAACTCCGAGCGCAACACCTGCCAGGTTTGCGCCACGGTTTCACGGTCATAACGATTGAAAAAATAAAACGGCTGCGAACGTCTCCCATCCGGCTGCACAAATGTGACGCTATACTTCTTCACGAAGTGCGACGCCTTCATCTTCGGAATCATCCCAATCCGTTCCAGCGGGGCGAAGGTGAAGGGAATCAAAGATTCACCAATGTGATAGCGCGGAAATTTCGCCCGCTCGATGATGAGCACGCGATGCCCATATTCCGCAAGAATCGCAGCCGCACACGAACCGGCGGGGCCACCGCCAATCAAAATCGCATCGTAATTTTCACTCATATCAGGCAACAACTTTGGGTGAACCGGCAAAATGAAGCATCTCCAGGATCTCACCGCGCAAATTCAAAAACTCCGAACTATTTCGCTGTCTCGGACGCTGCAGGTTAACAGAAATCGTGCGTTCAATGCGCCCCGGCCGTGGCGTCATAATGACGATGCGGTCGCTCATGTAAATCGCTTCATCGATATCGTGCGTCACCAGCACCATCGTGGTGCCGCGCGCCTGCCACAAGCGCAAGACTTCATCCTGCATCCGCATGCGCGTAAACGCATCCAGCGCGCCAAGCGGTTCATCCAACAGCAAAACTTTCGGATGATTAATCAACGCCCGCGCCAACGCCACGCGCTGCGCCATGCCGCCTGAGAGATGATGAGGATAAGCATTCGCGAACGTCTCCAACCCAACCAATCGCATGAACTCATCCACCTCATGCCGCTTTTCCTTGAGCTTGCCGCGTGCAACCAGGCCGGACTCAATATTCTTGCGAACGGTCAGCCAGGGAAACAAATTGGGATCTTGAAACACCAATCCCCGTTCCGCACTGGGCCCAATTATCTTTTCGTTACCCACCCATAGCTCACCAGAATTGGATTGATCAAGTCCCGCCGTGAGACGCAGCAGCGTGGACTTGCCACAACCGCTCGGACCAATGAGCGAAACCAATTCTCCCGCCCCAACCGAAAGCGAAACGTTGTCCAATGCCAGAGTCCGTAACTCCTCGTTGTCGGGTGTGGGATAATCTTTGCTGATCCCGGTAAAACGGAGTGATGCCCCTTCGGTTGTTATACTATTGGAAGACATGGTTACCACTTGATGGTTCCTTTTTGCCAGACGAGCACGCGGTCGCGCACTTTAAATAACAACGTCATGATGGTTGAAAAGAACGCCGCCATGATGATAAGCGCCGCGTAAACCTTTCCATACTCCGCCCAACCCTGCGCCCAGCTCACATACCATCCCAAACCGGACTTCACCCCGACCGTCTCAGCCACAACCAGTGTCAGAAACGACGCGCCCAAACCCATGAATAAACCGAGAAATATATTCGGCATGGCTGCGGGAATCGCCACCTTGAAAATCAGATACGACCGGCTCGCCCCCAAAGTCCTGGCTACATCGAGATAGGAAGCGCGCGTGTTCGAGATACCGGAGGCCGTCAGCATCGTCACTGGAAACCAGACCGCGAGTGCGATCAATCCCACGGCTGAACACGTTGCCGAGGGAGAGACCACCATCGCCAGGGGAATCCATGCCGTCGCCGGAATCGGCCCCACCACTTTCAGCAACGGCATTCCCCAATAACGCGCATGTGGAAACCAACCAATGCAAACCCCCGTGACCAGCGCGACTGCCACTCCCAACGCATAGCCCGAAAGCAAAAGAATCAGCGAATGCCACGTGCTATCAAAGAGCAGCCCACGATCGTTTAAAAGACTTTGCAGCACGCCCGCTGGCCCCGGAAAATACGGCATCGGCAGCCAGCGAAATCCGGAAGTAATTACCTCCCACAAACACAACAGGCAAATCGCCGCCGCTATAATCGGGCAATTGTGTTGCATCCACCGCCGCAATGGCTGCCAAAACGGCTGCCCTGTTGCGGCCACAATGGCAATCACTGCAACAATCCCCAGGAAAACCGAGTAAGCATGCGTTTCCGCTGCCAACTGATTCCTGGCAGCCCACAAATGAACCACAAACGCGACTGCCGCTGCCGCGGGAATCGCCAGCAAAATCTGCACAGGCAATCGCGACGCCTTCGTCGCTCCACTGCTCACAGCCGGCATGGCTTTTCCATTTGCAGCCGGGCTGACAGTCTCCTCCTTGAGTTCGTGTACTGGGGCGTTCATTTCGTTGGTAACAAACAGGCCGCGCAAAAGACATCCGCCGGGTTGTTTTTCGCGTACTCGCGGATCACCCAACTTTGAGGCACCTGATTGCCCGCCAGCTTCTCAACTTTAAGCGAGTCAAGCCATTGATCGGAAACCCCGTCGAGGTGCACAAATGCGCGCTTCGCCAAATCGTCAACATCCGTGGATGCACTCAGCATCCCGGCCCGTTTCATTTCAGCCGAGGCCAATCTAACCGCCGTCTCCGCGCCCGAAACACTCGGCACGTAACGCAGGTGTGAGATCGAGATGGCATTCTGTTCCACCGTCGACGCGAGATACTTCTTTTCCACTGAGAGCTTCGCCGCTGCAACTGGATTGGCTTCCACCCATTTTGCCGCCTTCAATAAAGCACGAGTCGCCGCCGCCGAAGCCTTCGGATTCTTCGCGAGGAATTTTCCGTTCACCAGCACCGCACAGCAATATTCCTCGCTGTAGGGCATATCTGCCGCCTGGTCCGCCACGTTGCGCACCTTGCCTTGGGCGATCAACATGCTCCCGATCGGTTCCGAGTCCGCCACGGCATCCACCTCACCTTTATCCAAAGCCAGCCCCAACTCACCCGCCGGAAATACCAGCCACGTGATCTCCTTGCTCGGGTCAATGCCATTGGCGCCAAGCACGCGATTGGCGAAAATAAACGGAGGGGTTCCCATTCCGGGCACACCAATACGTTTCCCGCGCAAGTCCTTGACTGACTTTATATTTCCCGCTGCCGCCGCCTGAACTCGCAGGCAACCACGATGGATACCACCCGTAAACTTCACATCCAAACCCTGCTCAATCGGCTTCAGGAAATACATCACCAGATGATGCGTCACATCAAATCCACCCAACGCCAGGACATCCTTGTAATTTGCCCACTCGCATTTCACAAGCGAGACGTCCAATCCCTCTTCCTTGAAAAAACCTTTTTCGACGGCGGTAAAGATCGGCGCTTCACAAGTCAACCCGATATAGCCCACCTTCACCTTATTTGCATCAGCCGCAGAGATTTCTGCATCCTTTTTGCAGCCGGCCAGGAGCAAAGCCCCCAGCATTCCCGTAAATACCCATTTAAAGTTGTTCATTCGTTTCTTTCAGTTGCTCTGCCTGAGCCGCTGGACAAAATGCTCTCCCGAACCATCGATTTACTTTTCAGTGCCAGCTATCCCATTATTACCTCGGTAAGCCTTGTAACGGAAATAAAGCCTTGATATCAGGGTGATGCCGTGTTGTTATCACCAACTATCGCATGGAACTGCGGCATCTTCGATATTTTCAAGCCGTGGCCGAGGAATTGAGCTTTTCTCGCGCCGCCCGCCGGTTGCACATCGCTCAACCGGCATTAAGTCGCGCCATCAAACAGTTGGAAGCCATCCTCGGCGCTAATGTCTTCGAACGTTCCCGCCATCATGTGCGCCTCACTCCGGCCGGCTCCGTCCTGCTTCGCGAAACAACCATGCTGCTGGAACACTTCGAAGAATCCCTTCGCCGCGTTCGTCGCACCGCTGCCGGAGAAGAAGGCGAACTTCGCCTGGGCTACATCGGTCCGCCGACACAACCTTTCCTCGGCCGCTTGCTCCGCGAATATCGCAAACGCTTTCCCCTCGTAACCATCCACCTGGAGGAACGCACCCCGCAACGTGTTTGGGAAATGGTTGCCAAAGGTCGCCTCTCCGCTGCCATCACCCGTCCAGTGCTTACGAATGAAGCCCTGGGTTTGCGCACCGTCGTCTTAAAGCAGGAAAGACTCGGCATTGTGGTGCCGGTGGCCCACCCATTCGCGAAACGCCGCTACGTCCCCTGGACTGCGCTCGCGCGCGAACCCCTGATTGTCCTCGCCCGCCGCGAAGGCATGGGCCTGCATGATGCCGTAATTGCCGGATGCCGTCGTGCTGGCGTCACGCCCCGCCTCGCTCATACGCCCAGCCTTATCGGCACCGTGATGAGTTACGTGGAAGCCTGCGCTGGAATCGGTGTGGTGACCGAATCGGTCGCTGCCCCCAGTCCTGCCGTCCGCTTCATTCTGCTAAAACCCGTTCAATGCGTCCCGTTGGTATTGGTCTGGCAGGAGGACGAAGACTCGCCTCCGGTCCAACGTTTTCGCGAGTTACTCTTTGAATGGAACAGCGCCGGCAAACTCTGGAACGACTGATTCACTGGGAAGTTTCACCTCTGCAAATCCATCGCTCGACTGTGTTCATTGCCTCGATCATTCAACATCACTAGGTTTTTCCTGTCTCGCCCGCTGCCACGGATCGCAGATGCTGCTCCAATTTGTTCCTTGCGCCCACGGCGCTGAACACACCCACCACCGCCCCCACAGACAGCCAGACCAGCACCGCGATCACCACTCCACCGGCCGTCCTGAATCCCTGCTGTATAAAAACCATGAAGAAAATCATGAGCCAGGGCGTCAGTAAAATCTGTCCAATAGTCCCCAGCACAGCTTGATGATGCTTCCTTGCATTCAACCCTCTCCACATTCCCACCGTGCTTATGGCGAAGAAATCCAGGAACAACACGACCAAACCGCCGGCAAACATTACGAAAAAAATCTTTAACTCGTCCGTTCGCATCTGGAGGTGCCTCGAAAAGGTGAGCGTGGTCAAAATCAGCCCCACGTTCCCCACCGCCAGCACCAGCAACGCCGGCCGGAAGACTTGCCACAGCGCCTGCCTTTGGCCCTTTAATATCTCCGCCACCTCCATCTTTGTTACCAACAGCAACTCCAGGGCCCCGCTACGCCGGTCCTCATTCATTCGCCGGCTTGCTTCCGTCGCAATAAGAAACTTGAGAACCACATGCGTCGCATAGGCTGTAAAAATGCAGGCAGTAAATGCTTCGCGGAAATGGCTGGAACCTATCGCAGCCACCCAAAAGAAAAGTGCTACCGGCACCATGAATACCAGCACTCTCAGTGCCTGCCGTCGCACCTTGGGATCACGCACACCCAGCCAGAACATCGGATTGCCGAGGACAATCGGCTCGCCCGGTTTCCTTGGGAGCCCGGATAAGGTTCCATCGCTGGCATTCTTCATTGCCCTTGGCGTCTTCTCCTGCTGCCAGGTTCGAGGCAATAACAAACTCGCCACTATCATACAGGCAACTCCCATCGCAGCTATGGTGCCCACTGCCATCCAATATCGCTGGGGGCCGCTGATCAACTGATAGCTGGAATCGAACGCTCTGTGATACGCCACCGGAGCACTGGGCCAGAATGGAGGATCGAAGGCAGCTCCGACCCCGAGCAGCGTGACCAGCCAGTAAAGGGTCGGTAGCACACCGGATAGCGTCAGAATAATCAGCAAGGTAGCCAGGAATGCCTGCCGCGCTTCCCGGCAGATGGCCGAAACGAACATCCCAACATTCAATGAGAAAAACAATGTCACCCCAAACACCAGCAGCAATCGCGCAAACTCACCACCCGTCACTCCTCCCATCAATAATGACAAGCCCAGAATCGGAAAAACTGCCAGCAAGCCGAAGAAGGAATGCAATGAACTCGCAACCAACTTCCCCAAAACCACATCGTATCCTTTGAGATCGGTAAGAAACAGCAACCCCATCGTCCCATCACGCTTCTCCTCCGCCAGGCAATCTGCTGTTAAAAACACCCCGGCCAACATGCTGAATCCCAATGCCAGCACTCCCATGGCATTCAATAATTGAGGTCCCATTTGCCGCAAGGCCACATTCCCATTCGCCAACACCACCAGGAACACCACCAACACCACGGTTGCGGCCACACACCGCATCCAGTACGTGCCCGGCCTCCGCGCCGCCACGCGCAATTCGCGATCAACTATCGGGAGCAACACCATCTTGTCCACCATGCTAAACGGACTCTTGATTTCTTTAAAGTCGTTTTACATCACGAAACTCATCCCACCTGACTGGCGCCGATCCAAACCCTCTGTCCAAAACGGCCCGTTTCGCTACATGTTTTGGTAATAGACAAATGGATTGTTCCTCGACATTCTCCAAGGTATGGCTCGTAGAACGTCCGTGCACCTCATTAAAATTATGCCGTGGGAGGTTGCGTCCACTCAGACCTCTGGCGGCAGTGGTTGTCTGTGGAGCGTTCCGCCATGGGAGTCGCGCCTTGCCAGCGCTTTAGGAGTTATTGCCTGACGCTTTTTATGACCAACTGGAACAGATCCTCCTTCCTCGCAACCATTCTCACGCTGGCCATCCTTTGCCTGCATCAACTTGCCTTCGCAGTGATTCGTGACGGCGGCATTGATCCGGCCAACCTCGGCAAGGGCGAGTGGATTTATTACATGAGCTCCAACACGAACATGCTCGGTGGCAGCGTTTCAGCCGTTACCAATGAGGTCAGCCTCATGAAGTATTTCAAAAGCCAGGGCATCCGTTACATCATCGTCAAAGCCGCCAGCAACGACCAGCTGTTCAACGGCGGCTACGACTTCCCCCAATTCAACAGAAGCCTTTGCAACATCGCCCATCAGGAAGGAATGCTGATCTTTGGCTACAACCGTTCCTACGGCTCCAATATCGTCGGTGAAATTGCCATTGCCGATTATGTTTTCAACCAGGGCGCCGACGGTTTTGTTTTCGATGCCGAAGCCGAATGGCAAAGTAATCAACCCTGGATCGGCGCCAATGGTCCGGCCAAAGCCTGGCAACTCTGCTCCACCGTCCGCGCGCATTGGCCCAACAAGTTTCTCTCCCACTCGCCCTTTCCCATCATCGGTTTCCACAATACTTTTCCCTTCAAGGAATTCGGCTACTGGTGCGATAATGTCATGCCTCAAATTTATCACCTCAGTTCCTCCAACTTGCGCAAATCCGTCAGCGCCGCGATCAATTGGACAGACGTGAACTGGTATAACTGGCAGAACTCCCTTCTCGATTCCAGCAGTGTCATCAATGGCCAGACCATCTATTGGACCAATGCCATCAAACCCATAGTTCCCATCCAGGATGTTTATGGCTCTCTCCACCATAGCCCGCATCCGGATAAGGATGTCATGGAGTTCATCGATTATCTCACTGCCGACCCCAACCCTCAAACTGTCGGTGGCTATAAGGGCGCAAATTTCTTTCGTTCCGACCTCCATGGCGCCGCACAATGGGCCAACATCAAGGCCAGCACCAGCGGCGACTTTTCCAATATTGTAAACAACATCGTCATCGACGATCCCAATGCATCAGTGACTGGTGCCTGGACTCCTGTGCGGACTTTCTACAACGGCAACTTCTTCGGCGCGACCGGGAGTGACACGAATTCCTTCGGCACAAACTACCTGACCATTACCCGGGGCAGCGGCTCGCAATATGTGCAGTTCACACCCAACATCCTCACGAGTGGCGACTACGATGTTTACCAGTGGCATGTCTATCGCTCTGATGCTTCGGCCAGCGTTCCTTTCGAGATCAACTCCGCCAGTGGAAAGACTGTCGTTTTTGCCAATCAACAAACCAACTCCGGTAATTGGACACTCCTTGGTCGATTCGCGTTTGCCCCCAGAGGCGGTGCTTACATTCGCATCATGGATAACTTTTCCGAATCGAATGCCGTCGCCATCGCGGATGGACTCAAATTGGTCTTTGCCTCCGCCAGATCCGGCCCGACCGCCCCTGCCAACGTGACTGCTCAAGCTCTCTCCCCTTCTCAAATCCTGTTGAATTGGAACATTGCCACCACCAATCACGCCGGCATTGTCGTGGCCCGCAGCTTCATTAAAGGCGGTCCTTACACCAACGTCGCCATCTTGCCCAGGAATCTCACCTCTTACACGGACACCAATCTCCTCGCCAATACAACCTATTACCATGTAGTTCGCACCATAAATTCTTTAGGCGTTTCGCTTGATTCCAATCAGGCCAGCGCCACTACTTCCGGCCCGGTGTCAGCGCCAACCATCCTGATTCAACCGCCAGGTCAAACGCTTCCGACCGGGAGCAACGCCAGCCTGGTCGTGGTCGCCTCCGGGTCACATCCGCTCTTGTACCAGTGGCGATTTTCTAATACCCCAATAAACGGCGCCACCACCAGCTCCTACACCAAAAGCAATGCCATTCCCACTGATTCAGGAGCTTACTCCGTGCTCATAAACAACGCTTACGGTAGCACTCCCAGTAAAACAGCAACTCTCACCGTCACGCGCCCTTTGTAGACTCACAGCTGGATTCACCTTTGGAATCTTGACGGCGATAAAACCTGGGAAATTGACTTTAACCCTGTTTCAGCTTACAACTTAATCAGAATGTTGGTTCGCATCATCAAAACAGTTCAGTCAGCCCTGAGCGCATCAGGGCCTGGGAACTTTTTGCTGTAAGCGACCCACGTTTCTCACACTAAATTTTCCCCAGCCCTGACGCAACTCGTCAGGGCTTTTGTTTTCCATCCATCCCGGACCGGATCACAGGGGAAAACTGTACAGGAGTAAAACCATATGAATAACAACAACACACGTGTACACATGAACAACAACCAAAACCTCGTCCATCGCGAGTTTCCGATCACGCGTCTCCGCAACATCGGCATCGCGGCGCACATCGACGCCGGCAAGACCACGCTCACAGAACGCGTGTTGCTCTATACTGGCGCTATTCATCGTGCCGGGGAAGTCCATGATGGCACCACGACCACGGACTTTAACCCCATTGAGCAAAGCAAAGGTATCACCATCTTTGCCGCCGCGGTCTCGTGCACCTGGACGCCACGCGATGAATCCGCCCTTGGCATCACTAAGCTTGCTGCGGGTCAGGCGCATCGACTCAACATCATCGATACTCCCGGCCACGTCGATTTCACGGCTGAAGTCGAACGTTCCCTGCGCGTGCTCGATGGTGCCGTCACGGTGTTCAGCGGCGTTGAGGGTGTTCAACCCCAAAGCGAAACCGTCTGGCGTCAGGCTGACAAATACCGCGTCCCGCGCATTGCGTTCATTAACAAGATGGATCGCGTCGGAGCGGATTTTGCCCATGTGGTCGCCGAACTGAATCAAAAGCTCGGCGCCAACGCATGGCCTGTGCTCTGGCCACTCGGCAGTGAAGATCAACTCGTCGGACAATTGGACATCATCAACGAAGTCGCTGTCCTGTTCCGTGAAGGGCGTGCGGGTGGCTATACTGTCGAGGACGTGCCGCCTGAAGCTCTCGCCTTGGTGGCCGGTCAACGCGCTGAACTCGTCTCCCGCATTGCGGAATGCGATGACGAAGTCGCCGCGTTTTGGCTGGAAAACAAACCGGTGCCGCCCACGTTGTTGAAAGCCGCCGTGCGTCGCGCGACCATTGCCAACCGGTTCGTGCCGGTGATTGGCGGCAGCGCGTACAAATTCGTCGGCATCCAACCGTTGCTTGATGCCATCGTGGATTTTCTGCCCAGTCCGGCAGACCTCCCCGCAGTGGAAACGCATGCACTGGATGGAGAAGAACCGGTGATGGTGTCAGCTGAGGATGCTGCTCAGCTCGCTGCTTTGGCGTTTAAGATCGTGACCGATCCCACCACGGGTCGGCTCGTCATGGTGCGCCTGTACTCGGGTACTCTGCGCAAAGGCGATCGTGTGCTCAACCCGCGCACTCACAGGGAAGACCGCATTGGCCGACTGGTGCGCGTGCATGCAGACCGGCGTGAAGAAATCGCCGTTGCCTTTGCTGGCGAAATCGTCGCGGTCGCGGGACTGCGGGGCCTTGCCACGGGTGACACGTTGTGCAGCGCAGAACGGCCATTGCTGATGGAGCCGCCTGTGTTTCCTGAACCGGTCGTCAGCATGGCCATCGAACCGGCGCGTTCAACCGACCTGCAACGCCTCGCCGGGCATCTCCAGATGCTCAGCGAAGACGATCCGACTTTCCGTGTGTCTACGCATCCGGAAACCGGGCAAACGTTGATCGCCGGCATGGGTGAACTGCATCTGGACGTCGTGCGTGAGCGGCTGCGAACCGAATTGCGTGTGGAAACCGTGGTCGGCGCTCCGGAGATTGCCTACCGCGAGACTATCACAGTGGAAGCCGAAGCAGATCATCTGCTTAAAAAGCAAAATGGTGGGGTTGGCATGTATGCCCGCGTCATCTTGTCGGTGAAACCGGCTCCGCGCGGCAATGGCGTGACGATTGAGAACCGGGTTACGGGTGGAAACATCCCGAGCCAGTTCCACTCGTCCGTCCGCAAAGGCATTGAAGATGCCACGCGCAACGGTGTGTTGGGCTATCAGCTCGTGGATGCCCATGTCAGCGTCCTGGATGGCGCTGCGCACGTGAAGGACTCGAACGACCTGGCCTTCCGGCTCGCAGCTGCCGATGCCTTGCGCATCGCTCTACGACGTGCCGGTCCAGTGCTGTTGGAGCCGGTGATGAAGGTTGAACTCAGCACGCCAGCTGATTATCAGGGCGACTTGCTGGCTGACCTGAACCGTCGTCGCAGCAAAGTGCTCGGCATGGAGAGCCGTGTCACTGGTGCTGTTGTGAATGCCGAAGTGCCGCTCAGTGAATTGTGGGGCTATGCCAATGCCATTCGCAGCCTGAGCCGTGGCCGTGCTGCTTACAGCATGACCCCATCACACTTCGCGCAAGTGCCCAACTCGGTGGCGAACGCGCTGCTTAAGGAAGCCGCGTAACTGACAAATAAACAAGCAGAGCCTGGCTCACACCTGGCTCTGCCTTTTGCCTTTTATGGTAATGGGTCAGGGATATCTATTTCCACTCTGCTCTTAGAAAACTCTTTTCGTTTACTTGATTCTCTTCGCCTCGTTGGCTCCTTCTCCGACTGACCAGATCAATTCTTGCGCCTTGCCCTGGGCATCCGGCTTGAATTCAATCTGCACATCGGTGCTCTTGGCAAAAAATTTGGTGGGCGACTCTGCGAACATCACGAATCGCGTGCCGGCCAGTTTTGCAATCAACTGACGATTATCTTTCGTGATCTCAATTTTGTCGCCCCCGCCACGATCATAAGTGCCGGTGTAGCCATCCAACAATGACTCCGGCAAGGTAAACTCATTCTTGCCTGGCTTGCCCAATTCACGCACCCAGATATTGCGGTAGCGCACCGGGTTGCCATGATCCTGCAGCGAAATGGGCTGCTTCTCGGGATGCGGAACATAGGGCGTTCGATCCAGCCATCCCGTGGGGCCAACCAGCTCCACGTTGTTTTGAATGAGCACTCCATTGTGAAACACCGTTTCGCGTGTCGGGGAAAGCAGCTTGCCGCTCGCATCAAATCGAGGCGCGGTATAAATAATGTCGTAGGTCTGCCATTTCCCGGGAGGCAGGCTGGCGTTCACCAACGGTGGATATTGTCCATAGATGGAACCTGCCGACCCGTCCGCATACGTTTTGCTCTGATAAGAGTCCAACACCTGCGTTTCATAGCGATCCAATCCAAGGAACACACCGCTGTTGCCACGGCCCTGACCTTCCCCATGTGGAGGCGTTGGTGTGGCCCATTCGACGTGCAATTGGCAGTCACCAAAATTCTGAAGCGTTCGAACGTATCCGCTTCCCTTCACGCATTCCATATACCCATCTTTGACGATCCACTTCGTCGGGCTGCCATCCATCGCGACCCATTGGGAGTTGTCCTTGCCATCGAACAGCACCACTGCATCGCTGGGGGCCTTGCCAACCTTTTCTTCAGTGCTCGGAACCGCCGGCGTCACCACTGGTGGCAACGGCCGGTCACGATCATGGTCCACCCAGTTGGGATCAGGGAGGGCAACGCAGGTCGAACTCAGTTTCAACGCACCTATTGCCACTGCACCGAAACTTATTTTCGCAAGCAATGAAGATTTGTTCTGTTTCATAAATTAGCATTCAGCCACGGGCTTATGCGTTGAAGCGTATCAACCCGCCCCAACGCCGACAAGCAGGGATGAATCGGTTGCGCGCTTAAAATTGAATCTCAAGCTTCCTGGGAACCGATTCGTTCTCAAACCGCACCCAGAGCAGCTTTTGCTTTGTATCAAATTTGAAATCGTTTACGGCCTTTCCATCAAGCGTGACAGTCTGCGGCGATTTGCCTGCATGCAACAAAACAATCGCAAGCGTGTTCGCCACGCCCTCCACGGTCAAGGAAAGCGATTTGCCATCCTGCTTGTAGGGGAGAGCTTTGCATGCTGATGCCAGCACTCGAGTTTTCCCGCCGGATACAGCATCCAGGTCGAGTAGGAAATATCGTGAACCTGGCTTTACCGTGATGCTGTCCTGGACCTTCAATTCAGGATCAAACAGGTTCACCAGTTTTCCCTGCAAAACCTTCTCCTTGTTGTCGTCGCTTTCCCCCATCCCTGCAGCAATCAAATAGGGACCGCGGCGCAACAAAAGATAATTGCTCTCCTGCCATTTTACACCAGCACCCTTGCTGGCATCCTGAACAATTCCAACCAACTGATTCTCCCGGTCTTTGCTTTCGGCAAATCGCACCGGGCTCTCCCGCAGCCAGATAACCTTCCCGCGACCGCATTTCACAGATTGAGCCTCGTCCCTGGCCGCGCCTTGGTCTTTCCATCCCAACTGTTCAAAAAGATGTTCCCGCGGAGTGGAATATTTCAAACCGTTCTGGTTCCACCATTCACGAATTTGATTGTAAGGATCCTTGTCATCATCGCAAACCACCAGCACGCCGCCTTGTTTCACCCACTTGGCGAGGCCCGCATGCACCTCCGGCGTCAGCGGCTTCATACCTTGATAAGTCAGCAACAAAACCTTAAAGCCGTCGAGATAGTGAGCGATGTTCACATTCTCCAATTGGACTGGCGTAATCGGCATGCCGCGCTTCACAAACGGGAGTGCCATGCCGTAGATATGGCTCATATGCTCGTCGCTGATTACCGGTTCACCGCGTTCGAACATTAGTGAGTCACTCACCACAAATCCAATCCCCTGGCTGCCGCAATCCCACTTCACTTTGGATTGGTTTATGTCATTCAGCGAGCTCATCACCGTCTGCAATTCTGTCGCGTAAGTAGGCGGAATTGCCTCGCGCTCACCATGTCCGTCTTTCTTGGGATACTTCCGGCCAAATATCCGCTCCGGCCATGGCGCTACTTCATAACGCCAGACATCCGGCTGGAGGAGCGAGGCCACCAAAGTCGATTCCCAGTTCGTGCGATAATCCTCCCAATCGTGATTCGGATTATCCTCGATCGGATCATTTAAATACCAGACTGTCCGGCCAGTGGATCGCACCAGGTTTTGCATCGCGCCATATTCCAGAAAGGCTGTTTCAAAAGTGCGCTCGCGCAGTTGCCCACGATAAACGTTTGGCGTGCGCGATGTTCCAGTCCAAACCTGCGCGATGTATCCGTCACAGCCATTCAGTTGAGCCAGGCTCGATTCCGGGCTCACAATATGCCAATGGGAATAATTCAGCAGACTGTGCGTGGGCACATAACAACGCACCTTGCGGCCCGTGCGTTGATTATACGCCTGCACGTAATCGAACACCTGCTGCAGTGCGCGACGATAAAGATAATATTTCAGCTTCGAAGCCCGCCACTGCGCATCGACCGAAGTATGCGGTGGCTGCCACGCTTCCCCATAATAGGTTTGCCACTCGCGTTTGAAGCCTTCTGAATATCCCGCGCGCACCCAAAACTCCGGCTCCTCCAGGTGAATCGCTTCCGCTCCGGCATCCAGGGCGCGTTGAACTCCAACACAAAGATATTTTCCGTAATTCTCACCGGGCGACATGTAATACATCCCCTCCCCGTGCCCGATCTTGTTTCCGTTTCTCTCTGTCTGCGCTTCATCCAAATGATTTGTCCCATCGAAGCGTCCATCGACATAATCATAATATTTTCCCCAGGAAGCACCGCTCATCACATGGATGCGATACCCCCGCTCCCGCCAGGTCGCAATCCTGTCCGGCAAGCCTTCGTCGATTCCATACACAATGGCCACGTCGGACCGCAAATCTCCGTTACTACTGAAAGGCTTGCTGGTCTGAAAACAAGTGCGCTCCATTCCCTGGCTTGGATCGACGGGGAAGGAAGTGGGCACATCCTTCCCAAACAGGGAAACTGGAATCAAAGCAGACGCCAACAGGCCATATACGACAAAATTCATGAGCATTGGATGCATGAACTCCCGTCCTCATTCAAGCATTCTCGTCCACTAATCATCTCACTTGACAACCATCCATCCCGCAAAATTCTATCGAGCCTGCTGCCGGATCGCAGTCCGCCACCACGGCGCCAGCATCTCGCTGGAACGCAACCAAACCTGCCGATGCAACCAGGACATCATATCGGCATCGGACATCACCAACACCTTCTCATCCCGCTTCAATGCCTCGGGGCCTTCTGCCAACAACTTTTCCGCCAATACCCGTACTTCGGGACTTCCCGTTCCCAATTTGGCGAGTGCTTCCGCATACTCCGGATTCAACTTCTTTTCCCGCAAAAGCGAGACGTGAATTGCATTTACGTACGGATCCAAAACCGCCTCTGTCAACCCGTTATCCGAGGTTTGGATGGAATGATCACTCAAGGCCGACATGGTGGCCATCCGCACCCGCAACGTATCCAACTCCACCGGCGGATGTGTTTCTTCGGGCGTTAAAAACAATCCCAGGTTCCGCGCCCGCACACCCCATTTGCTTCGACTGGTCAACACGCTCAGCGGGATCGAAAGCACCATTCCCGCAAATACCGGCACGAACCATCCAAACATGGAAGGTGCCAGCCACCAGATCAAACCACCCCATATCAGGCCGGTCAGCGTATGGCCCCAATGGCGTTGAATGGCAAACATCCACGCAGTACCATCAGCGTTACGGTTCTGCTCACCCCAGTTCACGCCCATTCCCATGAGAATGGTGATCACAAAACGCGTGTGCCACAGCATCTGTAACGGCGCGTGCAACGCCGAGAAAATGGTCTCCACCACAATACTCGCGGCCACTCTCGGAACTCCTCCATAGGCCTCTTGTCGTTGCGGATCCAAAATAATGTCCAGCAGGGCCAGCACCTTGGGCAAAAAAATCACCCCCATGCAAATCATGAAAACGAGGAATGCATGTGAGCTTCCGGATAAATTCAAATAAGACGTCCAACTATGCACGGTAATGCTCGATAACCCGCTGAACTTTTGAAACGCCCAAATCCAATTGAAGATCACGAGAAACAGAAACCAGAGTGGGCCCGATAAATATCCAAAAATCCCCTGAATCAAGTGCAGGCGGCTCGTATCGTGCAACCCGCGCGCAAACAACAACATTCCATGTTGCAGGTTTCCCTGGCACCAACGTCGATCCCGCTGCGCATTTTCAATTAATCCCTGCGGGGCCTCCTCATAACTGCCTTCCAGATCATACGCCAGCCATACCTGCCATTTTTCCTTCAACAGCAACGCCGCCTCCACAAAGTCATGACTCAGGATGTGCCCCCCAAACGGCCTATGTCCTGGCAACTGCGGCAAGTCACAATATTGCATGAATGGCTCGGTGCGAATAATCGCATTGTGGCCCCAGTAATTGCCAAAACCTTGCGACCAATAGTTCAACCCGGTAATGAAAATCGGAGCGTAAAATCGATTGGCAAACTGCTGGATGCGCCCAAAGAGTGACTCTGCATTCACGAGCGCCGGAACGGTTTGAATCAACCCGACACCCTGGTTCACTTCCATCATTTTAACCAGGTCCACAATCGTCTGCCCGCGCATGACGCTATCGGCATCACAGACGATGAAGTAACGATAGCGCCGTCCCCACGTGTTCAGGAAGTCCCGCACATTGCCGCTCTTCTTCCCTTCATTGCTCACCCGGCGGCGATAGTATATCCGCCCCAACGCCCCGAGTTCCTTTATCACGTCAAACCACCGCCGCTCCTCCTCCACCCACTTGTCGGGACTTCTCGAATCGCTCAGGATGAAAAAGTCGAACTTCCCAAGCTCACCCGTTTTCTCCAGGGATTCATACGTCGTCCGCAACCCTTCATACACCCGGAGCACCTCTTCATTATAAATTGGAAAAATAATGGCGGTGCTGGTCCCGTCAATACTCTGCCCACTGTAATCATTCAAACGCGTAATGCGGTGATTGTCTTCAACCCGCCGGAGCATAAAACCAACCACCGCGTGCACGCAGCCAATCGCTGCGAAGAAAAACAGCAGGATGAACAATCCCAACAGGATGGTTTTCGAAGTGGTCCAACCGGTTCGCCACAGAAGATCGGCAAAGAGCAACGAAACCACCCCGGTCATCAGCACGGCCGAAGAATAAAATAAAAAAACGCGCAACCCGCGTCGCGCCGGGCGCATCCGCACGAGCTTTGGCGATGGCGCATGCTTGGCACTTTGCAGTGTCGCGGGCTCTTGAACGACGGTGCTCATAGCTCAGTGCGTTAGAATAAAGATCAGGAACAGTATCAGGCCAAAGGCTGCCCAGATCGCAATCATCTTTGCATAGGGCAACCGGCCGAAATTGGTCAAGGTGCCGATTGGCCCGAGGTCCAGCGGACGCGGCGCCATTTTGGAGAGTTGAAAGTCCGGTCCGGCTTGCAGATAAGCTCTGCGCATGGCACGCAGAAATTCCTCCGGCCAGGGTCCGGGCCTCAGGAATTGGTCCTGCCATTTGCCCGGCATGTCGGCCAGCAGCAGCGCCAATCGTCCCCGGGTTGAAAGCATCTGATCTGTTCCTGTCGGCGGCTCCTGTAACACTTCGGCAAACCATTCCGTTACGACGTGATCCATCTCTTCGGCAGCCAACTCCGTTGCCGAGCGTTCCAGTTCCCGGGGAGCGCGGCGCATGGCCCGCTTCAAAACATGAATCACCAGGCGCCCCAGCAAAATCTTGTTGCGCACGCGCAATGCATGGAAATAGCTCTCCACCTTGGAATAGGCAGCGTTCCATTCTTCCAGCGAACGACCGGCCATGCGACCAGGTTCATCCATTCCCTCCACCAGGGAACTTAAGGAGGGCTCCAGTGATATGTCCATGTTTCGGTCAGAACCTCCCCGCCCTTTTGCAGCGTGCAACGGAGGTCGATGGGATCTTTGTTCTCGGACTTGGGCTCCATCTTCACAATGGCCCGCCAGTTACTATTTGATGGAATCCGAAAAATCTGGCTTTCCACGATCCTGCCATTCTCACTGCAACTGGCGATGGCTTCTGGAACAGCTCCTTCCGGCAAGATCGCCAGTTTGGGCCCGGCAAAATCGATCACAAACTGCCGCCACTGCGGATTGCGCGAGTCCGCGCCGATGCGTGTGGCCACAACTTTGTTCGGGGAAAGTTTTCGATCGGTCTCCCGCGTCCAGTAAAGTGTATAACCAAAGCGGAATGGCTGCATCGGCTTCGGCTTCAGTTTGGGGTCCCAAAATGCCACCACATTATCCAGCCCTTCATAATGGGTGCTTAGCTCGAGCAAGTGCATTTCGCCTTCACCCCAATGACCTCGCGGCTCAACCCACACGCTCGGCACCGCGTGATAGAGATTAAAGATATCCTGATAGTCTGCGAAATCCCGGTCGCGCTGCAACAGACCAAACCCCTTGATGTTATCCGCCACAAACTTTTGATGGCGCATCACGGAGGCGTTGTTCAACGGACGCCACAAGGTCTCCCCGTTCTCCATCCGCATCAGCAAGCCGTCGCTGTCATGCACCTCGGGCCGATAATCATCAAACTTCCGCCCCGAGCTTTTTCCAAACCAGAACATGCTGGTCAGCGGCGCCATGCCGATCGTCAGCAGCGGTTTTCGGTCCCGATCCGCCGCCCGAATTTTATCCTGCTCACGCAAAAAGATAATGGCTTCAATTTCTGCCACGGTGCTCTCGCCAGGACGGATGTGAAATTCATAAGCTCCGGTGCAACTCACGCTGTCGAGAATCGCGAACAGGTGCAGATCCTGATCTCCAGCCTGCGGCTTGCCCAACCACCAATCTGTGAAAATCGGAAATTCTTCCGATCGATCCGGTTCCCCACAGTCCAACGCCAATCCGCGCGCCGATTCTCCGTAATGCTGTCCTTTGCCCAGCAAACGAAAATAACTGGCTCCCAGGAAAGCGCCCAGTTCATCAAACTTGTCCGCCTGGTTCAGTGGAGCCAAAATGCGAAAACCGGCATAACCGGTAGTGGGCGGAATCTGCTTTTTTATTTTCAGCTTTCCGTAATCAAAGAAGTCCTGCACGAAACGCACGGGTTGTACATAATTGTAAGAGAATTCATTGATGCGAACAGGCTCCTGGTAAAGATACCCCGGATGGAAAAATTCCACCTGAAACGGCAGCCCCTCCGCTCCCCATAAGGCTTGCTCGTGTCGGAAGCGGACCTCGCGATATTTATCGTAATCCAATTGATCAGCCCGCAGGACTTCCGGCAAATTGCCCTTCGGCGACTTGAAAGGCTTGTGCGCGCGTTCTTCGGCCCTCTTCGCCACGTAATCCAATGTGACCTCGGCAGGCTCCACCCGTGCGAATGCACTTTTGGCACAATCCAGTACGATTAAACTTAATAAGACTAGGCAACTTACTCGCCTCATCCCACCAAGTAAGTACCAAAGCGCGCCCATTTGGCAAGGATTCCATCAGGGTTTTAATGTAAGCTCTTGGCCGACAAGCAGTATTGAGACTGTTTTTGATCACGGTGGCTAACTTAAAACATCGCCTCCCACCGCTATACGCAACACATTTTTCATCAGAAACTTACGTTACAACAACCACAATCAAGCGACCCGTTTTCGCCATATGTTTACTTGAACCATGGATTACGGACTGTCAGCATTTCTAAGCGATGAAGTTTAAACCGGACTGGTTTCTGATCGGAATGGCATTCGCCGTTCTGCTGGCCTGGCTGTTTCCAGATCCCGGCGCTCATGGTGGCATTCTGCACCCGGAACTCCTGACCAAGCTCGGCGTCGCCCTCATTTTCTTTTGGCACGGCGTCGCTCTTTCTTTCAGCGCACTGAAAGCGGGCACTTTGCGCTGGCCGGTTCACCTCGTCGTTCAGGCAACCACATTTTTATTCTTCCCCGTAATCGGACTTCTGCTGCTCTGGCCCTTGAAAGGCTGGCTGTCACCCGACTTGCGCCTCGGCTTCTTTTTCCTGTGCGCTCTGCCATCGACCGTCTCCTCCTCCGTCGCACTCACGGCAGCAGCACGGGGCAACGTTCCCGTTGCAGTTTTCAACGCCACACTCTCCAGCCTCATTGGGGTCTTCCTGACTCCACTCTGGATTGGATTGGAACTCAAAACCAGCGGCAACACCCTGCCACTCGGTAATGTCATTCTCGACCTCGTACTCTGGCTCGTGCTTCCACTGATCGCCGGCCAACTCACGCGTCCTCTGCTCGGCGATTGGGCGGCGCGCCACAAAAAATTCATCAACCGCCTCGACCGCGGTACCATCCTGCTGCTGGTGTACACCTCCTTTTGCGATTCCATGAAATGGCACGTCTGGTCCGGACATGCCAAAAGCACTCTCCTCGTCATTCTTGTTGGCTCCGTTCTGCTTTTCTTCATCGTGATGTGGACGGTCAACCTTGTTTGCAACGCCTTGCATTTCCCAACGGAAGACCGCATCGCTGCCGTCTTCTGCGGCTCTAAAAAGACCCTCGCTTCCGGTGTGCCCATGGCCCGACTCATCTTCGCCGGTCACCCGGCAATCGGGCTGATCCTGCTGCCGATAATGATCTATCACCCTTTGCAACTCATCATCTGCAGCGCCCTCGCGAACCGCTGGGCCCGACGCACCCTCAAACCCGCTCCGCGAACCACCACCTAACTCAAGTCCTCCTGGGAATTGTTTCAAGGAACTTGCAACCGATAAAACAGCTTCGGACTATTGGCTCCAACTCCATTCGTGAACGAGAAATTGCCGTTCGCATCAAAATGATTGGTCTGCACTCCCTTCCATTGAGCAACCGGCAGAGTCACGTTCGTTGAACACAAAACATAATACGACGCATTCTTGATTCCACCCGCGCCACTGAAAACCACAGAACTTGCATTCACCCTGGAAACGCCAAAGTTCGCCTTCGCCGGCAGCACGAAACTGGCATTCGCCCAATCGGCATAATCATTCACAGCGCCATCACCCGCATCCGCAACCAGCAACATGCACTTCTGTTTTCCAGTCAGATCAATGTCAATATCCTTCGGGCTCATCAAGGCCGTCATCGTTCCGCTGTCATAAATCTTTGTCCCATCAGCAAACAACTGGAACACTACCGAACCTCCCGTCCCCGCATCATCGTCCACCCCAATACGGGCATGAAATCGCGAAACCACTCCGCCCAGAAGATATTGAACGCTGGAAGTCGGCACCATCCCAATTCCCTTCGAATAACTGATTGACCGCATTCTCAGCGTATGATTCAGAGCATCCTTGTCCAAATGAATGTTGTTCGTCGCCGAAACAAAAACCCAGTTGAGATCGCTTAAATAATTCGTTCCGGGGGGCGGTGGCGGCTGCAAAATCATCTTCATCAACTTCACCCCATGCCCCGGCACATTGGCAGTATAATTGGTCTGAAAATTCCCCTCATCCACCTTTGACCACAAATCCCGCACCGAAACCAGCCCGTTTGAAAACCCGAGATCACTCCACGTTGCCGTAATATTCGCGGCATTCGTCCCGCGATTAAACAAGGCCACTGCCTTCACATTCGAGTTCGCACTCCCCAGCGGCTTGCACCATACCTGAAGCTCTCCGTTCGTCCGCACACAAATCCCCTGGATTCCTGCCACATCCTGGTCGATCGCGATCGCCTCCGCATTGGTCAACACATCCAATTGCGAAGGAAACGGCGTCGCCGTCAGCAATGGCGATGTCAACATGCAGTACATGCTGAACATCGCCTTGTCCTCCGTCTTCGTGGACCACCCGCGCCCGATATTCAACACATCCGCGTCATTCCAATGTCCCGGCCCCGCCATCCCCGGCGTCTGGGCCACAATATCAATATGATAAAGCACGCTCTCCCAATTAACATCGTTGTCCCCCGTATAACGCCACGAGTTCATCGCATCAGGAAACCAGCTCAATACCGGCCCGGTCGACATCGTAAAAACAATCGGCCGCCCCGTCGCCATCAAGGCATCACGCATCTGAAAACACTTCTCCTCCTGCACCGACAACGGATTGGGAAAACTGCACCCCTCATACTTCACATAATCGATGCCCCACGACGCATACGTCTGCGCATCCAGCAACTCATACCCCATGGAACCAGGAAAACCCGCACACGTCGTTGGACCAAAAACCGTATACAAACCAATCTTCAACCCCTTCGAATGAATGTAATCCGCCAAATACTTCATCCCATGCGGGAACTTCGAATTCGCCACCATCACCCCATTCGAATCCCGATAGCCAGCCCACCCATCATCCAGGTTGATGTACTCGTAACCCACCGCCTTCAACCCGTTCGTCACCACCATGTCAGCCACCGCCTTCATATTCTCCTCCGTGATGCCGTCGTACCAATAATACCAACTGTTGTATCCCATCGGCGGAGTCAGCGCCACCCCGTTCGTCAACGCCGAAGCTGTCCGTCCACATGCAAGGATGAGGCACAATCCGAAGATCAATCGCAGGTAAAAAACATGGCGTTTCATAGTCTATGTTTCTTTCATTTATTGGAGTGGTTATCCAGCTTGCCTCCATAATTTTCATATCTCGAAACGACATGGCTTGTCGACTACTTTCCTAGGCACAATTTCGTCGTTTCATTCACAATTTCCCTGACATTCATCAACCTCCCCGTCATCAATTCAACATTTGAAATTCGAAATTTGAAATTTTCCACGCCTTCCGATACCGACCGAAATCCGGGAATCCGTCCCAACGCGCACCATCTGCAACTCTATTTTTCATTCGACACTCTACATAATAGTATGCATTCCATTCGCCCATTGGAACTAATCGACAGACAAAGCCATGAATGCCTTTTTGCTGCTCCTGCCATTTGCCCGGCGTGAAGGCCGATCTGTCGCCAAAACGCAACTTTTCTGTCCGGTTTTTATTCCGCCGGGTGCTATTACATAGTTATGACAAGCGATAGTGATTTGCTTCGCCGCTATGCGGAGGCCGGGTCTGAGGATGCGTTTGCCGAATTGGTTCGGCGGCACCTGGATCTGGTCTATTCGGCAGCCTTGCGGCAGGTCAATGGCGACGCTCACCTGGCGCAAGATGTTGCCCAGACTGTTTTCCGCGACCTTGCCCGCAAGGCGGCGTCCCTCTCGACTCACCAGACCTTGACCGGCTGGCTCTACACCAGCTCTCACTTCGCCGCCAACAAAGCCGTGCGGACGGAGCAACGCCGTCACACACACGAACAGGAGGCTCACTCCATGCGCGAATTACTTCTCGACTCCGGCCCCGAATTGGATTGGACCACGCTCCGTCATGCGCTCGACGCCGTCATGCATGAACTCAATGATGCAGACCGCGAGGCGATTCTGCTGCGTTACTTTGAGCACCGGCAGTTGGCCGAGATCGGCGAGAGACTCGGCCTGAGCGAGGACGCTGCACGGAAGCGCGTCGACCGTGCGCTGGAAAAACTCCGCGAACATTTCGCCAAAAAGGGTATAACGACGACCGCTGCGGCGCTGTCGGTTGTCATCGCCGCCAACGCCGTTCAATCCGCGCCCGTCGGACTTGCAACCGCCATCACCGCCGCCGCCGTTATCTCCGGAACTGCCGTTGCCACTTCCACCGCAATCACCGCCACTAAAATCATTGCCATGACCACACTGCAAAAAGCCGTTGTCACCCTCACCGTCGCCGTGCTCGCCGGGGCCGGAATCTACGAAGCACACCAAGCCTTGCAACTGCGCGAACAAAACCAGGCGCTCCAGCAGCAGCAGGCGCCACTGACCGACCAACTCCAACAACTGCGGCGCGAGCGCGACGACGCCACGAACCGGCTGTCGGCCCTGACGGATGAGTTGGCAAGGGTGAAAAAGAATCCCTCCGAACTCTTAAAACTCCGCAGCCAAGTGGGCACATTGCGCCAGGAAAAAGCCGCCGCTGACAGTCAGAGCGCCGTCAGCAAGGCACTCGCCAATCCGGAAACCCGGAAAAGCATTCGCGAACACAATAAAATGGTTTCAAGCGGCATTTACTCCGATCTCGCCAAACGTCTGCAATTGACACCCGAACAAACGGGGCAGTTGAACGACCTAATGGCCGACCATGTCATGGATAGCCTCGACCTCATCACGCAGGCCTTGCGTGACCACAAATCTCAGGCGGAGGTGAGGCAGATTTTCTCCGCATCGGATACGGCACTTCAAGGCAAGGTCCAGGCGCTGCTCGGAGACGACGCCTTGACGCAATTTCAGGATTACACAAAGAACATCAGCAGCACCCTGTTCGTCAATTCATTCGCGTCCAGTCTAACCGGCGACCCGGCAATGGTGGCCGACAAGAAAAGCCGTCTGTTACAGGCCATGCAGGATGCCACCCAATCCGCACTGGCAGCCGCCGGCCTGCCCGCCAATTACCAGACGATGGTAGCGGCAAATCCGGGCAACTTCGCTTCGGAAGATGAAGCCGCCTACAACATCCAGCTTAAGGACAACATCTTCGCCCAGACCGCCGCGCGCGCCAGCGCCTTTCTCAGCCCCGACGAACTAAACAAGTTTCAAGAAATGAGGGCCGACGCGATCAAAAACACCCAGAATTATGTTTTAATGGAGCGGAAGCTGCTGTCGCCGGTTTCACAATGACAGGCCGTGGGACGCTGGCACAGCTCTGTTTGATGAAGGGTTTGCCTGCCTCTACCGCTAACCTTCCCCGTAGCCGTCGAGCAACGAGAGGTGTTCCTCGCACGCTGAAAGTGTGCAAGTAAGGTAGCCCGCGGCCAGCCCGTCCCTCGGGCTTGTGGCCGTGCGCAAGCACCCCCGGGTAAACAAACCAATATAATCCCCCACACTTTGCCGCATGGCGGCGCGAGCAAAGCGAGCATCTCCCATTCCTTCCTCATACCTTCTCAATGGCTCCGCAGCCATGCCAGGATGCCGGACCCTGAGTGGTCCCGCGGCATGTGCTATTTCCGAATTTTCACCAGCGCTTCAGATGCCAGCTTTACGATTGCCGGGTCAGGGTCATGCAACACCTTCTCCAAGGATCCAGCCGCTTCGTTGGCCTCCAGCCCGATTTCACCCAAAAGCTTCAATGCAGCTGGCTGAACTTGAGCATAATAATAAGACTGATATTTGGCACGGTCGAGCGATTCGATCAAAACCGGCACAACCACCTTCGCGTTGCGGTTCTTGAGCCAATGCACCTTCGCAGCGTAAACGCGTACTGCGACATCTCGATCGTGGAAGAGCGCATCAAGGTCAATTCCTTCCATCGAATATTTCTCCGCCACAGTTGCCAATAATTCAGCCGCTTGAATGCGATAATAATCTTCACTGCAATCCAGGCCCTTGCGGCAAACATCGAGGCATTTGTCCCGCGGATATCCAAGCTCAATCATGGTTGGCAGCATCAGCATGCGAATGAAGATCCGATCGGACTTGTCGCAGTACGATTCAAAGAGTCGGAGAGCCTCGGATTTATCACGGCCTTCGAGTTTCATTCTTTGAAAAGCATCACCAGCCCCCATGACTATTTGGTCGCCGCGATCAACTCCCTGGCCTCCGCTCCCACCCCCTGACAATGGCTTAAAATTGGCAATTTCATTTTCAAGGAGCTTGACGAACCCGGGGAAAACCATCGCCGAGTCATGCTCAAGATTCCAAAGAGCCGCCAACGATGATGCCTGGATCAACGGATCTGAAGCGACAGACTGCAGATGCTTCAAACCTGCGACAATCTCAGGGGTGTTGACTCCAAGACTCCCAAGTGTCTGCACAGCGTGATTCTGGACATGGGGGGAGCTATCCGCCAGCGCGGCCACCAGGATTTTGAGCGTTCGCGCGGAGGGCGGTTTCACTGCTGCCTGGGCGGACATCATGTAACAACGAGGCCACTCGGGAACTCCTTTTTCCAGGACCGCATCGAGCCGTTCACAAATATCGGCATCAACCCCGATCCCACCCAACGCCATCATCGCTGCATTCAGGTCACGAAGGTCCTTGCCTTTGAGAATTTCAATGAGCTCCGGCGCGGCAGACCTTCCAGCCGGCCCCAAGGTTTGTATTACCTGGCAGGCCGTCGAACGGCGCTCCGTCAATTTGGCCGGATCTGGAAAATGCGAATTATATTTGGTGACGCCTGGCCACTTCCCTTTGACCCACAATAAAAAACGGATTGTTGGACTGTCCTTCTCCTTCAAAACCCGGCGCAGGGAAGGCACAGCCCTCACCCCAAGCTCGCGGATTTTCAGCATCTCCGAGTCCGACCACCGCTGACTCAAGGGGAGCTTGGAAAGCTTGTCCAGGGCAGGATGCATGACATTATCAACGCTGTGCTGAAGGAAAACCACTCCCCCAAAAAGAATCAATGCAAGCACCAATGCCACCCAAAGCCAACGAGATCGAAACCATCGCTTCATTTACATGTCTCCACCGAATGTGTTTTATGACTTCCCTTTCGCTCGCGACACGATAAGGATCGTTTTCGATTATTGGTAGCTTTCATCGAAATGTAAACATCCGGGTAGTATTCTCCTGCATTTTCATTCTAACCGGAACCGGGACTCATCAGCGTCAAATGCAGAATACTACCCTGCTATTCATCGACCCCTTGGCGTTTCCCTTCACCCGAACCATCCAGCCGCAAAACATTGCAAAGCCTCATCTTTGGGTCCTTGAAATATCCAGCGTCGAAACCTTTGAACGTGACGAACTGCACCTCGCCGACGGAACCACCGTGCGCGACTAAAACAAGGCCCTCAGGAGGCAAAAGCAAAACAGGCTCGCCACTCACCGTCCGGTCGACGCCGGCACTGCTTCTTTTCCAGCTGCCTCAGCGGTAGGCATCGCCTTGGCTTTTGCCTGCACCATTTTGTGAATGGAATACATCAGCCCCAGGGTAACCAGCATGGCGCACACCACCACGTAGCCAAGCAAACCATACCGCTCCAGTTTACCACTCTGATTCTGCACGACAATCAATCCGGCCAACGCTGACGCAATCCCACCCGCAAATTGCTGCGTGGAGGCATTCACAGACATGAACGCCCCGCGATCCTTCATGTCAGGAACTGCCGAGATCAGGGCGGAAATGGAGATCATGCGCGCTGAGATTGCGATGAAAAGCAGGACGCTCACAAGGATGACTGCCCAAAGCGGTGTGATCCCCAAATTGCAATAAATGACAACCATGATCATCCCAAGCACCGAGCCCATGAAGAACACCGGGTATTTGCCAATTGCATCGCTAAGTCGGCCAATCAACGGCCCCGCGATGATGGCGCAGGTGCCTGTAACCATGTAGATCATCGGCAACTTGTCCATGGAAATCCCAAGGTTATGGACCGTGAATGTCGAGCCAAACGGCATCAGCATGAAGCCTCCAGTGGCAAGCACTACGGTGGCAGCAAAAGCCCGCAGGTAGTTGGGTCTGAGAACGGTCTTAAATAAGTGCTCGAAAGCATTCCGGTCATTCTTAATTTTTAGATGCGCGTCAATGGGCTTCAAGCCAATCGCAATCACCACACCGACGGCAGTTCCGATACCAGCAATCATCAGGAACGGAGCATGCCAGCCCCAATGATTGGAAAGGAACAGCCCCATGGGCAGCCCCATTACCTGGCTGGCGGCAAAAGCGGTCTGCACAATCCCCATGACGCGACCCCGCATTTCCAGGGCAAAAAGATCAGCCGTGATGGCCATGGTGATGGAACCAATAACTCCCCCGAAAAGTCCCGTCACAATACGGGCGATCAGTAGGAAATGGTAATTGGAAGCAATGCCGCACAGAACGGTGCCAAGGATGAAACCAGTATAGAAAAACAGCAGCAGCTTTTTCCGATCGAACTTATCAGCAAAGCCGGCAGTTAGCAGCCCGGATACCCCCGCACTAAAGGCATAAACGGAAACCACGAGACCAAATTTTGTCGTCGGAATCTTCAATTCCTCAAGCAGCATGGCTCCAAGCGGCGAGAGGATCATGAAATCGAGAATGATGGTGAATTGCAAAAAGGCCAAAACGGCCACGACAAAGATCTGGTAGCGGGTAAATTTCATGGGAATCAGGGTTTCAAAGCCTTCAAAACAAGATCGAGGGTAAGCAGCATGGTTTTGTCATCGAGAACGAACGTCCCAGTGCCCGGGAGCCCCTTGCCATGCATGTGAAATTTGACGAGTTGATAGAGCGGTGCGAAAGCCACAGACCAATACACTTCCACCGGCACCCTGACCAATTGCTTGCGTTGGATCGCGTTGCGGACAAAAGCCTTCATCAGCTCATTGAACTTGCAACCGGTGGCCCGAAAAGCACGCTCGTGCAGGGGCGAAAACCGGATTTGTTCCATGAAGTGCATTTCCATGGGATGCTTGAGGAAATAGCGGGCGCGATTGATCCATTGCACCTTGAGCCCCTCGTCAAAGGCCATCGCCGGATCGAAATTCTCCAGTGTTGCCGCGAACATCCGCTCACTGATTTCGGCATAAAGCTTTAAGATCAGATCCTCGCGATCCTGAAAATAAATATAAATGGTGGCCGGCGAAACGTGGGCGGCCCGGGCAAGCTTCTGCATGCTGAGCCCGTCAAAGCCATGCTTCACGATCATGGCCAGAGCCTGATCGCGAATGGCTTTTTCTTTACGAGGGTCGCGCACGCGCATGAGTTATAAATAAATGAACGTTCACTTATTTGCAATTAATTAATAAATGGAGAGGCCTGCGTGATCGGCATGGGACCGTGCCTTTCAGCTTGTCAGGCACCATGAACGCCCAACCTTCTACCCCCAAATCAATCAACCGCTTTTAGGAATAACCAAACGCCCGCAAGAACGGTTCCAACTTCGCCAGGTGCGGCTCGAAATATTTCTCGTAATTGCGCCAGCGCCCCATCGCCCGCCGGTACACCGGCTTTGCGACGTCCAGGTAGGTCGGCGAACGCACCGTCTTCGCTTTCGCATGTTCGTGAAAGTTCAGGACTTTCGCATCCCAGCCCATGCCCAGGAATTCCAACGTTCGGCGGGCCTCCGCCTCCAAATTCTCCACCATATCCTCATAGCGCACTTCCATGGCTGGATTTTGCATCAACGGCCTCACCTTTCTCCAAACATTCATCGTGATGGCATAATCTTTGACCGTATCCTCAAAAGTCAGATAGGCCGAACTGATGGGATTCACCGGCCATGGCTGCATAAAGCAGCTCAAGCAAACATCCCGGGGATCACGCAACGCCACCAGAAATTTAACCTCCGGCAACACTCGAATAATCATTGGCAGGATGAGTGTAAGCGGAGGGTTTTTATCAATCAGCAAACGCTCACCGATATTCTGTCCGATGAATGCCTGAATGTTTTGAAAATAATTTTTCCTCGCCAACTGCAGGCGATCGACGGAGGCCGCATTGAGGATTGAAAACAGGGAAGCGTTCGCTGGACGATTCGTGTAAAAGCGAATGAAAGCTTCCTCATGCAATACCGGAGTTTCCTCCGCCGAAACAATCGAAGGATGCGAGTCCAACACTTGTTCCAGCAAGGTTGTGCCTGACCTCGGGTAACCGCAAAGCAGCGCCACCTTCTGAAGCGGTCCCAATTCCTTCTGCGCCTCAAACCATTGTTGAAATGTACTCGCCGAAGCATTCTGCTCCATCTGGTTCACTTCGGCGTACATCGATTGCAATGCCGCCATGGCCCCGGTCGCCCCGGGACGCAGCAAAGACTTCGCCTGCACGAGAGCGCTCATAGCGTGGTCATATTGCCCGCAACTGTCGTACAACGCTCCCAATTCATAACCCGCTTGTGCCCGCACCCATGGGTCCAGGTTGGGTCGCTCGGAAACCGTTCTCAGCAATTGTTCAGAACCTTCAACCTGACCCGCCTGACGCCGCATCCTTGCCCGGAAGATCAATGCCCGGCCACTGGTTGGATCTGAACGCAACGCACGCTCGAGCATCTGCGCCGATTCCTGCGGCCGACGTTGCCGTTCATAAAGCTCGGCCAGATTTACAAACACCTCAGTCGAAGCCTCGGCTTCTTCAGCGGCACGGGCAAAATAGCGTTGGGCCATCTCCAGTTGCCCGTAATGCTGGCAATGATTGCCGGCCATCAAGAGAGTTTCCGCCCGACGCGGGGAAATCCGCACCGCCCGTTCAAACCATCCCTCCGCCTCCGCCCGCTGATACCGCATCAGATTCACCCGGCCAAGATCGAGCAAAATGCGTGAGTTCGCCGGATCCAATCGGTTGCCGCGTTTAAGAATTTCAATCGTGTGATCGTAATCCTGTCGTCGGGAGGCTTCCATCGCATCGTGGAAAATCCGTGCGATGATTCCGCTGGAAATAAGTTGTTGCCGCTTCATTGCTACATCAGGGTTGCTACACTGTCAGCCAACACCTGAGATTCTCCGCGCAAGCTATCTCCATGCCCTGCAAACATTCTGATACAAATACCGGCAAATGAATGAACTATTCTTTTCTCCGTTCCCATTTCAAGCCGCACAGTGAAAGCTTAGTTGCCTCCTGAGAAAACTTACTTGCCACTCGTTTATCAAAGAGCTGAACCCATTTTTTCCATTATACCGAATGCCAAAATTAATTTCCGGAATGGGAAAAGAACTGGAATGAAAGGAAGCGGTAAGCCGAATGAATGTGGAGACTGAAAAAGTCATAATCCTGAGGAAAGAGGAACTTCGTTAATCATTGAGTACAGGGTGCTTTTGATTTGAGGCGGCGTTGTCAGCCTAGTCGCTATCTACGGATAGCGCCTGCGGCCTCCGCCTTGCCTCAAACCAAAATCCCTCCTGCCATCCAGAAATTTCTTTCGGCGTTCGGTATAGAAAATAATTACAAAAAAATGGGACTTTGTTTCCAAAGTCCCACTGTCAAAAAATCGTTTCCGATTGGCTCGCCAATTAATAGCGATTCTGACGACGTGCGCCGCCGCCACCACCACTGCCGCCACCGTAACCACCACGGCTTCCGCCGCCGCCACCACCGCCGCCCGAACGCTCTTCACGAGGACGAGCTTCGTTCACGGTCAATGCGCGACCTTGCCATTGCTTGCCGTTGAGGTTTTGGACCGCTGCGTCAGCGCCTTCCTTGGTGGACATGGTCACGAAACCAAAACCGCGGGCGCGGCCGGTCATTTTGTCCATGATCAGGTTGACTTCAGTCACCGGACCGTGTTGGGCGAATAAATCCTGGACGTCGTTTTCGGTGGCGTCGAAGGAAAGATTTCCTATGTATAATTTGTTCATGATAATATTGTTTAGACCCACTGCTCTTTCCCAGACTGTACCCGAACACCGGGTTTCAAATCATCACTGAAACAAATTCAACTGAAGATCTTCCATGCCTTGAATCGACTAGTTGCCTAAAAGCTCTGTCACCCTACGTCACCACTTCTCGAATGCAAACTATATCGCAAAAAATCGTAATTTAAACGACCATCAATTTGCGCAAGAAACATATGCAAATCGTTCTCTGGCAACCATATGCTTAAGCCAACACTCCCGTAACCACTTTGCGTTCTTCAACCCCGGTCAGACGCTGGTCAAGCCCCTGAAACTTAAAGGTAAGTTTGCGGTGGTCGATGCCCAGGCAGTGCAAAATCGTGGCGTTGATCTCACTGATGTGAACCGGGTCCTGCACGACGTTGTAGCTGAAGTCATCAGTCTCACCATACACAGTCCCGCCCTTGATCCCACCACCCGCCATCCACATCGTGAAGCAGCGTGGATGATGATCGCGCCCGTAATCCTCCGGCGTCAATTTCCCCTGGCAATAAACCGTCCGCCCGAATTCACCACCCCAAACCACCAGCGTTTCATCCAGCATTCCCCTGCTCTTTAAATCCTTGATCAACCCCATGCAGGCATGGTCCACGTCACGACATTGCAACGGCAAATCACGCGTCAGGTCCCCGTGATGATCCCACTCGCGATGAAATATCTCGATGCACCGCACGCCGCGCTCCGCCATTCTCCTCGCCATCAAACAACTATGCGAAAATGTCCCAGGAATCGTCACCTCCGGCCCATATAAATCCAACGTCGCTTGTGACTCTCCCTTGATATCCGTCAACTCAGGCACTGACGACTGCATCTGAAAAGCCATTTCATATTGCGCAATGCGTGTGTTGATCTCCGGATCACCCACCTGCTTGTATTCATGCTCGTTCAATTTCGCCAACGCATCCAGCATGTCCCGACGCGTCTGCTTATCCACACCAGGTGGATCATTGATATACAGCACCGGATCGCCTTTCGCCCGCAGGCTGACTCCCGAATGTTTTGTCTGCAGAAAGCCCGAACTCCAAAGCCGCTGATAAAGCGCCTGCGCATCACGCTTGGCCGACCAACTCGGTGTCATCACCACAAATGCCGGCAGATTGTCACACTCACTTCCCAGTCCATAAGATAACCACGAACCCAAACTTGGATTACCCGGAATCTGCCGTCCCGTTTGAATAAAGGTCACTGCGGGATCATGATTAATCGCTTCAGTTTGCACGCTCTTGATAACCGCGAGCTCATCCGCCACCTGCGCCGTGTGCGACAACAATTCACTGAACCATATTCCCGACTTTCCATGCTGCTTGAACTGATACTTCGAAGGCGCGATTGGGAATCGGGATTGGCCCGAAGTCATGGTGGTCAACCGTTGGCCCATGCGGATGGAATCAGGTAGGTCCGTGTCGAACATCTTCGGCAGCCCCGGCTTGTAATCGAGTAAATCTATCTGGGAAGGCCCGCCGTTCATGAACAAATAAATCAAGCGCTTGGCCTTTGGTGCAAAGTGCGGCAATCCCGGCAAAGGTGGATGGGCATGAGCAGCAGTCTTCGGCGCTGAAGTTGCCGCCTTTAACGCCTCGGGCAGCATCAATCCCGCCAAAGCTATTCTCCCAGCCGCCAGGCCGGTGGACTTGAAAAAGTGCCGTCGGCTCACCAGATGACGATGCTCTTGCAATGGGTCTCTCATAATATCTCAATTCCTATTCACCACTTCATCAAGGTTCAACAACAGGCTCGCAACCATCGTATATGCCGCCAATTCCGATGGATTGGTTTCCTTGCTCGCCGGAGTTTCACCTGCTGCGATCAGCTTCTTCGCGGCTGCCTCGTCTTGCTGATATTTGGCCAGATGTTTAGTCAGGGTTTCCTTAAGCACGGTCTTTTCAAATGCCGAAGGATGACGCGCGGTCAGCACCCTAAACCCATAATCCAACCGTTGATCCACATTTTTTTCATGTTGCAGCATGCGCTCAGCCAGGTGCCGTGCGGCTTCAATGAATTGAGTGTCATTCATCGTTACCAATGCCTGCAGCGGCGTGTCGGTCCGTTCGCGTCGCACACAATATTTCTCCCGCGAAGGCGCATCAAAGGTGATCATCGACGGCGGCGGTGCGGTTCGCTTCCAAAACGTGTAAAGGCTTCGCCGATACAGTGCATCCCCATGCTCCTGTGTATACTTGGCCGTATTGCTGGCGGTGTAACCCACCGCTTCCCAAATGCCCTCTGGTTGATAAGGGCGCACCGCGTGCCCGCCCATCTTCTCCAGCAATAATCCGCTCGCGTAAAGCGCGTTATCCCGAATCTCCTCCGCGTCGAGGCGGAACCTCGGCCCCCGGGAAACCAATCGATTCTCCGGATCCACTTCCAGTTTCTGCGGCGTCACATGGGAATCCTGTCGATACGCCGCCGACGTCACCATCAGCCGATGCATTGCCTGCACATTCCATCCGCTCTCCATAAAACGACACGCCAGCCAATCCAGCAATTCCGGGTTGGACGGCCATTCCCCTTGCGAACCGAAATCCTGCGCCGTCTTTACCAAACCAATTCCAAAGAACTGCTGCCAGTAACGATTCACAATCACTCGCGATGTCAGCGGATGATTCGTCGAAACCAGCCATTGCGCCAGCGCCAACCGGTTGGTCTTATCAGTCTTTGGCAGGGGTGGCAGGAAGTGCGGCACACCCGGTTGAACCTCCTCGCCTTTCTTATCATACTCACCACGTTTCAACACAAAAGTCCCCCGTGGCTTTTCCATCTCCTGCATCACCAGCGTCCCCGGAATTTTATCTTCCAACTCTTGTCGTTGCTTCTGAATCGGCGCAACCTTCGCATTCAGCGGCTGCAAAATTTTCCGGGCCTCCTCATAAATATTTTCCAGGTAATATTCGCGGAGCTTTTTGCCTTCAGCTTCAGTCCGCTTATCGGTGCGTTCACGAATAATCTTCGCAATGTCTGCCGGCAGGCCAGCCGCATTCTCCGCCTTGGTGTGCACCTCCCAGGCCCATTGTGATTGCCCGGACCGATCCTCCTGCTCCAACTTCGTCATCGCGCCAGCCTTATCCCAATAAACCGTGCCACCGTATTGGGTGAAGGCGATGCCATTGATGCGCAAACCCGTTTTCATCTCCAGCTTGTCCGTATCCACTTCCAGCCTTACCCACTCACCAACCGGGGGCAGTGGCCCCATGATTTTTTTCAGCGCCTTTCCCTTCTCGCCAAATGGAATCGCGTCTTCATCACCCCAGTTCGCCCGATACATCCAATCTGTGGTATGAAATTGCAGCATGATTGCCTTGGGCGGATTCTTCGGGTCCAAATAAACATACGCAAACAGTTTGTCTCCCTTGCCCACAACCAACGACGGTTTGGCATTCTGAAAAACATCCTGCGCCAATCCTGTGGCCGTCCTCTTGATGGCCCTCTTGCCGCTAAAGATCTGCCCATTCTCCGCAGTGACCCACTCGATATCTGGCGTGCCATCCACTTTTTCCGGCTTCGCCCCGCCGGGAAATTCATCATCGACATAAATAACCTCGCGCGCTTCCGGCAGTTCTTTTATTTCATGCGGCCCGGGATCCTTGTAATCCACTTTTTTCACCTCTTCCGACATTTCCTTTTTTAACGCCGCAATTTCCTTGTCGTATCCGGCCACTTTTTCCTCTTGTTCCGGACTGGGCAATTTCATTACGGGCGGCGTGAGCAGTGCATTACCATCCATCGCCTGCTCGGTGCAATTGTTGAAGAACGCGTAGAGCGAATAAAATTCCTTCTGCGTGAGCGGGTCAAACTTGTGGTCGTGACATACCGCACAACCCGCCGTCAATCCCATCCAGACCACACTCGTTGTCTCTGTACGGTCAATCGCATATCGCACATAAAACTCATCCGCGATGGCTCCCCCTTCACTCGTGGTAACGTTGCAACGGTTATAGCCGGAGGCAATTTTCTGCTCTCGCGTGGCCTGGGGCAATAGATCGCCCGCAATCTGCCAGATGGTAAACTGGTCGTAAGGCATGTTCTCATTGAAAGCCTTCACCACCCAATCACGATATGGCCACATCGACCGCTCATTGTCCAAATGCAAACCATGCGTGTCGCCATACCTCACCGCATCCAGCCAATACCGTGCCTGATGCTCTCCATATCGTGGCGAGTTTAGCAAACGATCCACCAATCGCTCATAGGCACCAGCCTGCTTGTCTGCCAGAAACGCATCCACCTCTTCCGGTGTGGGTGGCAAGCCGGTAAGATCAAAGGTCACGCGGCGAATCAACTTTTCCTTGCTCGCCTCGGACTCGGGCTTGAGCTTCTTCTCTTCCAACCCCGCGCCAATGAAATAATCAATTTCGTTCCGCGCCCAGCGCCGGTTCTTAATCTTCGGCAGTCCCGGTTTTCGTGGTGCTTCAAAAGCCCAATGACCTTTGTACTGCGCTCCCCCTTCAATCCAGCGCTTCAAGGTTTGAATCTGCTGCTCGGTCAGCTTTTTGTTGCTATCCGGCGGTGGCATCATGTCGTCCGGATCTTTCGTATTAATGCGACGCCAGACTTCGCTTGCCTGGAGGTCCTTCGGTTTGATGGCCTGTTTGCCTTCCCGCACCTCGACTGCTCCCTCAGCGATGTCCAATCGCAACTTCGCCTTGCGCCGCTTTTCATCCGGCCCATGACAGTTGAAACAATTATCCGAAAGGATCGGTCGAACATCGCGGTTGAAATCAATGGTCTTGCTCGACGATGAGGCTGCCGCGCCGTTAATCGGGATTAACGGACCAGCGGACAAAATCAAAAGCCCAAAAGTGACGTAGGAGAGCTTCATTGGAAAAGTCTAGCTGAAGACGGCCTGCAGATGCAAAATATTCAATAATTGTTAATTCCTTCCTGCTTGTCATGGCGGCTACTCCAGTTAATATCTCGTCATGATCCGCATGCAAGCCAACTCACATACACAAACAGCTATGCATTCCATAAGCTGGCTTTGCCTCTCCCTTTCTTCGGTTTTGCTCTTTGGTTCCATTGCCTCGGCCGAAGATTTGGTGCCTTTGAAGCCCAAGTTGCCCATGGCCAAGTTCGTCGGCACTCCCAAGGAAACTCCCCCGGGCACCACCGCAGGTGCCATCGACGACAAACCTCAGGCGCCATTGATGATCCCGAAGGATGCGGTGAATATCGCTCCCGGAAAAAGCATCACCACCAGCGACACCAACAGCTCGCCAGCCGTGTTGAAGAAGATTGTTGATGGTAATAAAGAAGCCACAGATGACGCTGTGATCCTGCTGCGCAAGGGTAGGCAATGGATTCAATTCGATCTCGGCGCTCCGCAGGAGGTCTTCGCCATTGTCGTCTGGCATGCACACGACGTCCCAAAAGTGTACCATGACGTCGTTGCCCAGATTGCAGACGATGCCGCGTTTACAAAGAATGTCCGCACCATATTTAATAATGACACGGACAACTCCTCCGGCCTTGGTGTCGGCACCGATCGCGAATATTTTGAAACCAACTCCGGCAGGACCTTCGATGCCAAGGGTGAAAAAGCCCAATTCGTTCGTCTCTATTCCAAAGGCAACACCGATAGTTCGCTCAACGAGTATACGGAAGTGGAAATTTACGGCCGCCCGGTGAAATGAACCGGGCTGCCAGGCTGGGCCTGTTTCTGCTGGCTGCCATGCTGGCCGCGCTCGCCCTGCGATGCCCTCAGTTGGACATTCGCCCCATGCACAATGATGAGGGGGTGAATGCCATCAAATTTCAAACGCTCCACAACCAGGGCTCGTATCATTACGATCCAAACGAGTTCCATGGCCCAACGCTTCCGTACTTCACCTGGCTGGTGGACAAACTCAGTGGCGGTTCCAGCGCAAATTATCTTTCTGAAATCCGGCTCAGGACTGTCAACGTCCTCTTTGGTGTCGGCTTGATTCTCCTGTTGCCACTGGTGGCTGATGCCCTCGGCTACCGCGCCACCGCCTGCGCCGCTTTCCTCATTACCATCTCTCCCGCGATGGTTTTCTACAGCCGCTATTACATTCATGAAATACTGCTGGGTTTTTTCACCTTGCTGACCATCGCCGCCGGCTGGCGTTACACGCGCACTCGCAAGCTGGGCTGGGCCATGCTCACCGGGGCCGCCATCGGCCTCATGCAGGCAACCAAGGAAACCTTTGTTCTCACTTTGGCGGCAATCTTGATGGCCTTACTGCTGAATTGGATTTGGATCCAACGCATTGATGCCAGCGATCCACCCTCGCAATTTAAGGTTAGTTTTCCCCACGTTGCTGCCGGTCTCGTGATCTGGCTCGCGGTAGCGTTTGTGCTTCTTTCTTCCTTCTTGACCAACCTCAACGGTCCATTGGATGCCTTTCGCGCCTATTTACCCTGGACACATCGTGCTCAAGGCTCCTCACCGCACATTCACCCATGGAACTTTTATCTTGAACGTCTCACTTTCTTTCACAATGGCAGCGGCCCCGTCTTCACGGAGACATTCATCCTGATTTTAGCCGGCATCGGAATCATCACCACCTTCACGCGCAAAGGCACGGTCGGAGCGAACGTAAAATTTCTACGCTTTCTGGCTTTTTACACGCTCATCATTACCGCAATTTATGCCGCCATTCCCTACAAAACTCCGTGGTGTCTGCTGACTTTTTGGCAGGGGATGATTTTAATGGCTGGTTTTGGGGCCGTGGCCCTGATCAACCTCATGCGGCGGCGCGCAGTTAAAATCGCAGTCAATCTGTTGCTCCTGATAGGTGCAGCCCATCTAACGTTGCAAGCCCGCCAACTCAGCACCACCTATGCTGCCGACCGCAAAAATCCTTATATCTATTCGCAGACTTCGCCAGACATCCTCAACCTGGTCGCAAAAGTAAATGCCATCGCTCAAGCTTCCCCGGAAAAGAATCAGGTCACGATCAAGGTAATGGCGTCCGGAAGCGAATATTGGCCTCTGCCCTATTATTTGCGAGACTTCCCAAGCATCGGCTGGTACTCCGCTATCCCGCAGGACCCTGAAGCTCCCATCATGATCGCCTCCACCGACCTGCATGCCAATCTGGACAAAAACAAAACCCACCTGATGGTGGGTTTGTTTGAACTGCGTCCAAAAACTTTCTTCGAACTCTACGTAGACCTGGACTTATGGCGCACTTATCTCAACACCATCAAGCCCAAGGCCGCGGAGCCTTAAGCCACTTAGCTGAGCTTCCAAGGGGAGCGATAAGCACGACTGAGCAACTTGCCGGCATCTTTATCATCCAGAATATGTTCCTTCTTTACGTCCCATTTGATCTTGCGTCCCACCATCATCGAAATCAGGCCCAGGTGACCGGGAATGGCTGAATGATGCGCTGTCTGCACCGGCGTGATGGTCGGCTTGCGCGATTTCACACAATCAATGAAGTTGCGGAAATGATTGTCCGACTTGTAGAGCTTTACCTTCGCCATGTCATCGGGCAATTGCTTGAAGTCTCTCCAATCCTCATTGCTGGCTTCAAAAACTCCGCGATCCACCCGGACCCAGCCATCGGTGCCAATCCATTTCGTGCCGCCTTTGATCTCCGGATATCCACCCGCGATCGTCATGGTGACATCATTCGGATACTTCAATTCGATCTTATACTTCGTCGCCGTATTCCATACCGAATCCGGCGCCGGAAATTCGCCCGTGCCTTCAATCTCCGAAGGACCATTATTATCGAAATCCAAACCCCAATGAGCAATGTCTCCATGATGGCCAATCCAATCCAACAGTTGCCCCCCACCAGTATTGTAATTCCAACGCCAGTTCATATGCACCCGCGCCTTGATATACTGTTCCATCTTGGAAGCTCCAATCCACATCTCATAATCCAGTTCCGGCGGCGGGTCGCTGGGCATTTTCTGGTCCCCGGTCTTGGCGAAATCACTGTGTCCCCCCGGTAATCCCACTTCCACGTGCGTGATTTTTCCAATCATCCCATTCCGGACAATTTCAGCGCCTTTATGGAAATTGGGGGTGGAGCGTTGCCAGGAACCCGTCTGCCAGATGCGGTTGTTCTTCTCCACTGCCTTCACGATCGCCTGCTGTTCGGCAATCGTCCGGGCGAGTGGCTTCTCGCCGTAAATGTCCTTCTTATGCTTTGCGGCTTCAGTCGCAACCAGGGCGTGCCAATGATCCGGCACGGCCAGCATCACAGCATCGATGTCTTCCCGGGCCATCAGTTCGCGAAAATCATGATAAGCTTTGCAATCTTTATTCCCGTAATGGCCGTTAATTTTATCCACGGCCGCATTCAAATGGTTTTTATCGAGGTCACAGGCAGCCACGACCTGCACATCATCCAGGCCCAGGAAGGAGTTGGTATTCCCCGGCCCTTGCATGCCCCAACCAACCACGCCCATGGTGATTCGGTCGGAAGGAGCCTTTTTGTTGCTCCGCCCAAATGCAGTTGCGGGAATGATGGTGGGCAAAACGGCGGCAGCGCCTGCTGCGGCCAGAAAGCGCCGACGGCTCACCTTGGTGTTAAAAGCAGAGTTTTTCATAATGGAAGTTTTTGCGGGATCCGCTCCAATGCCGGCTCGCCAGCAATTGTGCAAACTGAATTATCAGCAGCTCGGTTCATTGGTGTTGTTGTGAACACTTATCACGCGCACACGGTCCTGTAAACAGCTTCTTGTGGGGAGGCGGAGCATCCCCACTATTTTGTCTTTACATGAAAGTGTTTCTGTACACCCGTCGACGGGGGGGTGAATCCTCAGGCCCTGGATTCCATTCAGGAATTCGGAGAGGAAATCCGCAACCCTTTGGGAATGAGAAAGCGATCCAAAAAATCGAAAAAGAACTGCACGAACAGTGCAAGAATGGCTGCCGGGATTGCTCCTTCGAGTATGGTCGCATGATCATTCAAATTCAACCCGCTGATGATTGGCTCGCCCAACCCTCCCGCCCCAATCAACGCCGCCAGCGTCGCCGAACCGACGTTGATGATCGCGCTGGTCTTGACGCCAGCCAAAATGGTGCGCGAAGCCATGGGCAGGAAAATTTTTCTTAACTGGGCGCCCGGTTCCAAACCAAGCGCCGCTGCTGACTCACGCAAAGGTGTGGGAATGCTTTGCAGTCCTGCTGCCGTGTTGCGCACAATTGGAAGCAGACTGTAAAAAAAGAGTGCAACGATGGCCGTTGTTATGCTAACCCCCAGGAAGGGGATTGGTATTAGCAGCGCGAGCAAAGCCAGTGCCGGTACGGTTTGAACCAATCCGGAGGTGCCAATGATGATCTGACTCGCCAATCCCGGCTTGCTGGCCCAAATGCCCAGCGGAATTCCTATGATGATGGCAAAAAACAATGATATTCCCACCAGCAAAAGGTGTCGCCCGGTCCAGTGCGCTATCTTGACCAGCATTCTTCTCGATTGATCTCCCTGCCCCAGGTGCGCACTCTTTTCTCCGAAATACATTGCCGCTGCCAGGGAGTAGTCCTTGGTCTGCTCCGCTTTGGCATTTAACTGCATCATCAAGTTCTCGTTGATGCTCCCTTCGAGTTTCTTCAAAGCTTCGACCACACGCGGATCAGCATCCATGCGGTAAAGGAAAACCGCCTTGTAAGCGGGAAAAAAGTTCAGGTCATCCTGCAAAACCACCAGGTCATTCTCCGCAATTTTGGCATCAGTGGAATAGGCTTCCTTCAAATCGATCGAGCCATTGGCCAGCGCAGTATAGCCCAACATGTGATCGATGCCGCTGACATCACGCATTTGCAGGTTGTAACGCTTCGCCAAAGGTTCCCAACCATCCTGGCGTTTTAGAAATTCATGGTTCAATCCCAGGCGCAGTTCCGGATGATTGCGGAGATCACTGATTTTGTGGATGCCCAATGCTTCAGCCTTCTTGCGATTCATCACCAACGCATATGTGTTATTAAATCCCAGTTCGCGGGTCATCCCTATGCCCTGCCGGGCCAGCTCGGTCCGCAACTCATCAACCGTTGTCTCCTTCTTCAGCTTAAGAATTTCTTCACGAATCGTTCCAGTATAATCCGGATAGGCGGTAATGGTCCCCTGCTTCAGGGCTTCCCATAAAATAATCGTGCCACCCATCCCCTGTTTGTGTTCGCATGGAACACCAGCATTCTCAATCGCCTTCCTGGCAATCTCTCCCAGCACATAGGATTCCGTAAAAACTTTCGACCCCACCACTGCCTTCTCGGCGCTGGCAGGCCGTGCGGCATATAAAAAAAGCAAAAACAACCAAAGCGTTCTCATACCGGCGCGAGCCCTCTCTGTGCATTTAAAAATTCAGAAACGAAGGGGTCGGCTGGACGCTCGCGCAAATCCGCCAGCGTTCCCTGCTGCACAATCCTCCCCTGCTTCATCAGCACAATGGTATCGCCAAAATAAGCGGCCTCCGCCATGTCATGCGTTACCATCACGATGGTTTGTTTGAGTTGTTGAAAAATTTCCTTCAACTCGGTTTGCAACGCGAAACGCACCATTGGATCCAGCGCGCCAAGCGGTTCGTCCAGCAACAGCACATCCGGATTTAACATCAACCCGCGCATCAGACTCACCCGTTGCCGCTGCCCGCCGGAAAGTTCCACGGGATATCGCTCCAAACCTTCCTCTGGAAATCGGGTGAGTGCACAAAGCTCCTTCAACCGCCTCTGCACTGCCTCACGGTCACGGCCAAGATGCCTGGCCATGAGCACCACGTTGTCTCTTGCAGTAAGATGAGGAAATAATCCGCCGTCCTGAATCACATACCCCATGCGCCGCCGAAGCTCCAAAATGTTGGCGGAGGAAACCGGCTTGCCTTCAAATTCCACAGTGCCGCTGGTCGCTTGCAACAGTCCAATGATGAGTCGAAGAATGGTCGACTTCCCACAGCCACTGGGCCCGATCAGAACGGTGGTCTTGCCTCTTTCGATGTCGAGATCAATGGCTTGCAATGCCCAAACAGTTCCGAACTGTTCGCCAACGCCCCGAAGCTGAATCAGAGGTGGATTTCGCTCTGCCATCGTCCGGCCACGATGAGCTTAAACCAACATTTCGTCAACGTAACACCAACGCCAATCCTCTCCCGGCTCAAAGGACTGAATGATCGGGTGTTGCGTTGCATGGTAATGTTTCGTGGCGTGCTTGTTCTTGGAATCATCACAACACCCCACATGTCCGCATGTAAGGCATAGACGCAGGTGAACCCAGTCATCCCCCATTTTCAAACATTCTTCACAACCTTCAGTCTGGGGACTAACTGGTTTTATCTGACTGGTGTGTTTGCATTTTGTAGCCATGCCAATCTCCGGTTAACACATTTGATTGCAGCGAACATTGCGACTATAACGAGCGCGATAGCGGCGTAAGAAATTGGAGGCTGAACCACTGCCTTTCATCGGTCCAGCATCGCACCACTTTAAAACCTGCCTGGACAGCGAGTTCCTCGAATTCCTGAGGTGTGTATTTATAGGAGTGCTCGGTTAAAATGGATTCTCCCAGTTCAAATTCAAACTCCTCTCCACAAACCGATACGTTCTGCCGCTTTCGACTGATTAAATGCATCTCAATCCGCCCGGCATATTCGTTGTAGAAGGCATGATGTCTGAAGCATGCGAGATCGAAATTGGCATCCAGTTCCCGATTCGCCCGCACCAGCAGGTTGAGATTAAACGCAGCGGTCACTCCTTCGGCATCATTGTAAGCTGGATTAAGGACTGCCGAATCCTTTTTTAGATCCACCCCCAGCAACATGCCACCCTCTTCACCGCACATTTCAGCCACGCGCCGAAGAAATCCCTCCGCCTCCTCCGGTTCGAAATTTCCGATGGTTGATCCGGGGAAAAATACGATCGGCCGTCCGGAGGAACTGGAAAAGGCAGGCAGTTCAAAGTGGTTCGTGTAATCGGCGCAAATAGGCGCCACCTCCAGTCCCGGAAATTCGTTAACCAGACGCGTGGAGGTTTCCAGCAACTGAGCCCGGGCAACATCAATGGGAATATAACGCGCCGGATGATCCAAATGAGACAGCAGGAAGCGAGTCTTCATGCTGTTGCCGCTCCCAAACTCGATGAGATTGCACTTCGGTCCAACCCACGCCGCCATTTCTCCAATGTTCCTTTTCAGGATTCGCACTTCGGTGCGGGTTGGATAGTATTCCCCCAACTCGCATATTTCCTCAAAAAGCCGCGCCCCCTCTTCATCATAAAGATATTTACAGGGCACACTTTTTTGCCGTCGGGCTAACCCGTTTAATACATCGTCCCGAAAGTGCTCGATCGTCAGTTCCGCCCCGCACAATCCCGCATCCACAATTAGATTCCCATTCATGATATCTCCTTGGCCAGGCGAATGCCCATAAACTGCCAGCGGGCATCGGGTGGAAAAAAATTTCGGTAGGTTCTTCTGGCATGTGACTTCGCGGTCGCGCAGGACGCTCCGCGCAAGACATATTGATTGCACATGAATTTCCCGTTGTATTCCCCCAATGCTCCCCGCACCGGCTTGTAACCCGGATAGGGGGAATACGAACTCTGCGTCCACTGCCATAAATCTCCAAACATCTGTTGCAAACCTTCAGTTCGACCGGATTCCCTCGCTGGCGCTGGATGATAAAACCCGCTTTCCGCAAAGTTTCCTTCAACAGGCACCTCCTCGGATGCCACCTCCCATTCCGCCTCCGTGGGTAATCTTGCTCCCGCCCAGCGTGCATAAGCATCCGCTTCGAAATAGCTGACATGACAAACCGGCTCATCCAGGTCCACTGCACGCATTCCATCCAGGGTCATCATGCCCCACTTGCCCAGGTCCCTTTCCCAGTAAAAAGGCGAGTCCCAGTATTTTTCCTTTACCATGTTGAAACCGAGTGACAACCAGAACTCCGGACGGGTGTAGCCGTTGTCCTCCATAAACTCGAGATACTCCCGGTTGGTCACCAACCGGCTGGCGAGGGCGAACGGTTGAAGCAGGGTTTCATGGCGTGGTCCTTCATTATCAAAATGAAATCCAGCCCCTTCATGTCCGATGGAATAAATGCCGCCATCAAAATTTTGCCATTTCAGCTTTGCGGAACTGGAGGCGGCATTGGGTTTCTCCTTTCGAAAAACCGGCCGCAACGGGTTCATCCAGAAAACATGCTTGATGTCGGTTAACATCAACTCCTGATGTTGTTGTTCGTGGTTCAGCCCCAGGACAATTAACGGAGCCAGCACTTCCAGTTTCCTTTCGGACGCCTCACCCAAAAGTTTCAATACCATTGTGTCCACATATTTCCGGTACTCGTAGGTATTCCTTACCGTGGGCCGTGAAATCAAACCTCGTTGTGGACGCGCGTGCATCTTTCCAGCCGCATTATAATAGGAGTTGAACAGAAAGGTGTATTGCGGATGCAGTGATTCATAATCCGGCAGGTGAACCTTCAATACAAATGTTTCAAAGAACCAGCTCACGTGCGCGAGATGCCATTTGGTGGGGCTCATCTCAGGCATCGTTTGGATGACAAAATCCTCCGGCTCCAAAGTCTCACAAATTTTTTCAGAGAACTGGCGGACGGCTCGATAGCGGTCAATTAATGCCATTCTCGAGTGAACAATGCCTTGCCCATTCGCGCACTCAACCTCCCGGGAACGCGTCTTACCAGCAATTTCTGCCACGGTATTTTTCATAAAAGCTCCTCTTTTGCCGACTCCCCTTCCCACATTGCATCCTCTAATCTATATGCCGGAATCCAAAGTGCAAATTTCTGTCGATTGACGAATCATCCCGTGATGGTAATGGTAGCATTGGGAAGTATTATCGTCCCCACTGCCAGCGTGGTGCGGGCAGGGCTGGTTCCAAACTCAGCCTCATCGTGGCGCAACAAAAAAGGAACAGTCATGTTAACCCAGACATTATCAAGCAAGGATTTGGCGTGGCCCCCCCTGCCTTTAGCCGAATGGAAGGACACCTGTGAAACCCTTCACATGTGGACACAAATCGTCGGGAAGGTGCGTCTGGCTCTTTGTCCTCACATAAACCATTGGTGGGAAGTGGCCCTCTATGTTTCTGCCCGAGGCCTGACCACCTCGCCCATGCCCTATGGGAGGGACACTTTTGAAATCGAGTTTGATTTCATTGATCACAAAATCGACATCAACACGAGCTGGGGCGCCAGTAAAACGCTCACGTTGGCTCCCCGTTCAGTGGCTCAGTTTTATCATGAGTTCATGGACGCCCTTCATTCGCTGGGCATCGATGTTAAGATTTGGCCCATGCCGGTCGAAATCCCAAATCCGATCCGCTTCGATCAGGATAGCCAACACGCCTCCTATGATGCGGAACACGCGCATCGTTTCTGGCGCATATTGGTCACCGTAGACACAGTTTTTAAGGAGTTTCGCGGCCGTTTTATCGGCAAGGACAGCCCGGTCCATTTCTTTTGGGGAAGCTTCGATCTGTGCGTGACCCGCTTTTCCGGACGCCGGGCCCCGGAGCGTCCCGGAGCTGACCGCATCACCAGGGAAGCCTATTCACATGAAGTCAGCAGCGCGGGTTATTGGCCAGGCACCGGCGACATGACCGGTGGCGCCTTTTATTCCTATATGGCTCCTGAACCTCCCGGTTTTCGCGAAAGCCATGTTCAACCTGAAAAGGCTTATTACAGCGACCAATTCCATGAATTCCTGCTGCTGTATGAGGACGTGCGTAAATCCGATTCACCTCGGAATACCCTGCTCGCATTTCTACAAAGCACCTACGAAGCCGGGGCGGCCCTCGGCAAATGGGATCGTGAGTCACTGGAACAACCTGCCTGGGCGAAAATTTAAACTTAACCCATCTTTTCTTTGTTAATCGGCAGCCGCACTCTAAATTCTGTCCGACCTGGTTTGGAATCGAACTCAATTTCCCCGGCATGACGGTCCGCTACAATCCGGTTGCTGATCATCAAGCCAAGCCCGGTGCCGGAACCGACTCCCTTGGTGGTAAAGAACGGCTCGAAGATGCGCGGCTGCAATTCGGGATCGATACCCTTGCCATTGTCACTGATGGCCACCACAATCTGCCCATCATCACTGTAAGTCTTCACACATATTGTGCCGTCGGACTTGGCCGCATCGGCAGCGTTATCCAGCAGGTTGGTCCAGACCTGGTTTAGCTCATTCCCATAGGCCATGATGCGCGGCAGGTTGCGATCATAATCCCGCACCACCGTCAAACCCTTCATCTTATGCCCCAACATGGTAAGGGTGCTCTCCAATCCCTCGTGAACATCCACTTGCTGTAACGGGGTTTGATCCATGTAGGAATAGGATTTCACCGCCTTCACCAGTTCCGAAATGCGTTTGGTGCTCTGCTCAATCTCATTCAGCAGATTTTTGAGCGAAATGCGCGCCTCCAACCAACCCAAGGCATCATTTACGGACTGTGGCGGCAGCTTTGCAACCAAATCACCCAACCACTTCTGATCCACCCCCGCATTCACAAAAGAGGCTGCTCGTTGCCAGGCATCCGGTATGGCCTGTTCATCCAGCCAGGTGGAAACAGCCTCTTCCTTATCACTTTGTTCCAGAGCATCCAGGTTTGGCGCCTCCGCCCCCCTCCGCACTGCCTCACTGGAAGCGTCCACCAGAATCTCCCACTGAGCCGCATCCAGCACTCTGTTCAGGTGACAGGCATAAGTCTGCACGTCGCTGGTGGTGGCTTGCAGGTGAACCGCTGCCCGGGCCGCTGCCGCAGCTGGATTGTTCAACTCATGCGCCAGTCCTGCCGCCATGGTGCCCAGGGAAATCAGTTTCTCACGCTGTTGCGAAAATCCCTCCACGTTGCGAATACGCATCGCCATCGTGCGCAAAATCACACCAGCAACCGAAGGACAAACACGGAGAATCTTCCAAAAGCTTTCCTTGGAAAAGACAGCCACCCGACTGGGCTTCACTGCTTTTGCGCTCGCCAGGGCGGGAAGATCCAACAGTAGCGAGATTTCTCCGGAAAACATTCCCGGCTGATGTGTCGCCATGACAATATCCTGCTTGCCATATCTGCGCGTAATCCTAAGTTCCCCTTCCAGTAGAATCGAAAAGAAATCCGCAACATCCCCTTCACTGAAGAAGACTTCACCGACTGCCAATGTGCGCTCCCTGCCGTCCTCGAGACAGGCAATTTCATCCTCCTTTAAACTTTCGAATAAAGACAGCTTTCGCAGCTCACCAATCAATGTCTCGCTCATACCTTCACGTTGCTCAGATAACGATGAATCAGTTCAATGGCAATGGAACCCTCTCCCACGGCGGAGGCGACACGTTTGATCGACCCATGCCGCACATCGCCGGCGACGAAAATCCCGGGCACGCTCGTTTCAAGCAAATAAGGCGCCCTATCAAGGTTCCATCCTTTGGGACGTCGGCCATCCCTGGTCAGATCGTCGCCTGAAAGGATGAAACCGTGATCATCCAACTCCAGGATTTTGGCCAGGCACTCTGTCCGGGGTACTGCTCCGATGAAGATGAAAAGTGCAGCCGCTTCACACCGTCTGACTTCCCCTGTTTGGTCGTTCATAATGCTGACGGCCTCCAGATTATTCTCCCCATGCGCCTCCACCACTCTGGAGCAAATCTGCACTTCAATGTTCGGGGTCTTGGCAATCTGCTCAATCAAATAGCTGGACATCGTCCGGGCCAGACCATCAGCACGCACCAGCATGGTGACTTTGCGGGCAAAATGTGATAAATACATCGCCCCTTGACCGGCCGAATTGGCTCCGCCCACGATATAAACGTCCTGGGATTTGCAGGTGAGCGCTTCCGTATTGGCCGCACCGTAATAAACCCCTGCTCCCGTCAGCCTCTCAACCCCTGGCACATCCAGCTTTCGATACTGAACACCAGTGGCTATCAACAACGCATGACAACTGATCACACCGCCGTCCGCCAAGGTCACGATTCGATAATTATCCTTGGTACTGACGTGGCTGACTTCCTGGGGCGTCAGCATCTCCACGCCGAAACGCCGGGCCTGCGCCACTGCGCGCCGGGTAAGATCTCCGCCGCTCAATCCAGATGGAAAACCAAGATAATTTTCTATGCGCGAACTCATCCCGGCCTGCCCGCCGGGAGCTTCGCGTTCGATCATCACCGTTCGCAATCCCTCCGAAGCGCCATAAACTGCCGCCGCCAAACCTGCCGGACCACCGCCCAAAATCACGAGGTCATAAAAAGGCATCTCTGCATGTGTGCGCAGCCCCGCCTTGGCCGCCACCTCGCCAATCGTGGGATCATTCAATCGCGTGCCATCCGGAAACACAACCAAGGGCAGTTTGATGCCTCCTCCAGACGCGGACTCCATCAGTTTTCTGGCTTCCGAGTCAGCTTCCACATCCAGCCACAGGTAAGGCACCTGGTTGCGCGCCAGAAAATCCTTGATTTGATAGGAAGCTGGAGACCAGCGGTTTCCAATCACTCTAATGCCTTCAAATCCAGGTCGAAATGAAGCCAGCCAGTCATCCAGTATATCATCCACCACCGGATACAGCCGCTCCTCGGGCGGATCCCACGGCTTCATCAAATAATGGCTGATCTGGACGTCATTGATGGCCTTAATCGCCGCATCCGTATCAGCATAAGCCGTTAATAACACCCGCTTGGCTTCTGGGAAAAATTCAAGAGCCGCCTCAAGAAACTCGACGCCGCTCATGCGCGGCATGCGCTGATCAACCAGGAAAAGAGCGATCGGCTCGTTGCGAAGTTTCAGTTGCTTGACCCCTTCCAGCGCCTTTGCGCCGGAATCTGCGGCCAGAACACGATAACGATCTCCGTACTGACGCCGCAAATCCCGCTCCACAGCCCGCAAAACATCCGGGTCATCGTCCACTGTCCAAATGACTGGTTTTGCCATAAAAATTTCACCCTCAGTTGTCCACAATCTAGACCGACATTCCGGTTCTGCAAGCAGTTGGCTGCCATTTAAAAACGAACCACCGTTGATCCACAGGCCGGCTCTCACTTTATTTCTCCTTTTTTAACCCGAGATAACCCGAGTTAGGGCGAGATAGCGCGAGTTAACCCGAGATAACCCGACCTCCACCTCATCATGCCCATCAAACTCCCGGCAGCGAGTTTCCGATAAAATGTATATAAATTGCGCAATGAA